>DASZUI010000251.1:0-4630 GCA_035547675.1 Devosia sp. | reverse complement strand
GCTGGTCGAGACTCCCTATCCGGCGGCGCGTGATGTCGACGCTGATCTGGCCATGCTCAAGACCTATGTCGCGCTCGCCGATCGCTGGCAGTTCTGCGGCGCCCGCGAGTGGGCGGCGACAATCGGCAATCCGCATCCCGGGCCGGAAATCCCCTCCCGCTACAGCGTCACCGTAACCGCCGCGCCAACGGCCGACTGGTCGCGCAAGGGCAGCTGATTGGCACCTACTGCTTGATGTTGCCGCAGGCGACGGCGGAGAGCGCTTTCTCGTAGCGCGGGCGCACCACGTCATAGGGCGCCATCAGCCGGATCACGACGAAGATGTCGTCGCTGTTCGACTCGACGATCAGCAGCCCGTCATCCACCTCGATCTCCTGCTGCGCCAGCAGCTTGGTCTGGTCGGCATTGAAGATGCCCAGGTTGAGGTTCTTGCCGATGCCGTCGCGATTGGTGATCGAATAGGAGACCGCCCCCGAGGGGTTGTAGATGGCCAGTGACCAGAAGGCATCGGGCAGCGTGCCTGTCAGGACGCCGGGCCCGGTCTTCAGGTTGAGCCGGCAGACGGCATAGCTCAGCGCGGGATCGAGCTGCAGCGGATTGGCCTCGCCCGGCTTGAGCGGCGGCAGCAGCACCACCTTGTTCAGCGGCGCCAGCGGGGCCATGCGGGCCCAGATATTGTGGGTCGCGACGGCCGGGACGCTCAGGATCACCACGATATGGATGATGCCGCCGAGCAGTACGCCGGCCACTACCCAGAGCAGCGTCCTCATGTGCCGCACCCCTCTCGCGTAATGCTGGGGAGTGTGTCGACCGAAACGCTGTTCCCGGAAAGATTGGAGGGATCGTAGAGCGTCAGGATCAGCTGAAACGGCCCCTGGCCGGCGATTTCCAGCCAGTTGTCCGGCGCCAGGCTCGGGCTGACATAGGCGATGAGCGAGCCGTCATTGGCCCGCGCGACCTGCCGGCTTTCGAGTTCCCTAAGCCCGTCGGGCCGGGTAACGCTGGCCCCGTCCGGCGCCTGCGCCTGCAGCGTCCAGAAGGTCGCGACCGGCGTCGTGCCCTCGATGCGATAGCGGCAATTGCGCTCGAGCGGCGTGCCGGCGCTGTCGGTCGTGGCGGTAAAGGCGAGGCCTTCGGCCTGGCCGAGCTGCAATATGCCGGTGCGGCTGAGATAGGCCTTCGTATAGGGATCGGGCGCCGGCAGGCCGACGCCCGGCCAGGCCGCCCAGGGGCCGACGCGCAGCGCGCCGAGCACGCGGCCATCGGTCAGGGCGTAGTAGCTGAGGCCGAACCCGACCGCGAGCGCCACCGCGACCATGGCGAGGAGGTGAAGCAGGAAGCGCAAGGATTACAGGCCCTTGGGGCTGTCGGAAGGGGTGAGCGAAGCCTGCTGCGAGGCCAGATTGCCATTGGCCGCCGCCGCATGCAGGGCGTCGGCGATGTCGACGAGCTTCTGCGCCGCGTCGGCCGAAAGCGTCGGCGGCCGCTCGACCTTGGGCGCATTGTCGTCGACCTTCTGCACGAAGGGCGCCGGCTTGAAGTCGATCCCCGACACCGGCAAAATCTGTATGTTGTTGTGGGCGTAGGCCATGAATTTCTGCCAGGTGATCGCCGGCATGTGCGCGCCCTGCATTTTGTTGGTCGCGCTGTAGTCGTCATTGCCGTACCAGACCACCGCGACATAGTTGCCGGTATAGCCGCAGAACCAGGCGTCGCGGAACGAGCTCGTCGTCCCGGTCTTGCCCAGGGTCGGCACGCCGGGCACGTCGGCATTGCGTCCCGTACCCGAGGTTACGACGGCCCGCATGATCTGGTGCATGTAAAGCACGGTCTGCTCGCTCCATATCCGCTCGCGCGGCGCGTTGTCGTCGTGCTGGTAGATGACGTCGCCGGTCAGCGTGGTAATGCGGGTGATGCCGTAGGCCGGCGTCTTGAGCCCGTCGTCGGCGGCCACCGCATAGGCCGAGGCCATGTCGATGGGCGCCACCTGCGCCACCCCCAGCGCCAGCGACCGCGTCACCGGGAAATCGCTGGTGATGCCCATCCTGTGCGCCATGTCCGCGATCGGCTGCCGCCCGGTCTTGATCGACAAATTCACCGCCACCGTGTTGACCGACTCGGCGAAGGCGTGCTCGAGCGTCATCTGGCCCCCGAAGCTGCGCTCGAAATTCTGCGGGCACCAGTCGCCGATGCAGACCGGCCTGTCCGAAACCACCGTCGAGGGCTTGTAGCCCAGCATCTCGAAGGCCGTCGAATAATCGAAGATTTTGAACGACGAGCCCGGCTGCCGCTGCGAGTCCGTGGCCCGGTTGAACTGGCTCTTGGAATAATCGACGCCCCCGATCATGGCCACGATGGCGCCGTGCACGTCCGTCGCCACCAGCGCCGCCTGGGTGGCGTGATAATGCTCGCCCAGATCGCGCATGGTCGAGGAAACCGCGTCCTCGGCATAGGATTGCAGCGTCGGGTCGATCGTGGTGCGGACGACGAAGTTCGTCTCGTCGGTCTTGCCCGCCACCAGCGCCTTCACCTGGTTGAAGGCGTAGTCGAGGAAGTAGTCGGGCGCCTTGGCGTCGGCGGAGTGGTCGATCGGCGTCGCCGGATTGCGCCGCGCCGCCGTCACCTGCCCCTCGGTCATGAAGCCGGCATCGACCAGATTGGTCAACACCTGGTTGGCGCGGCCGCGTGCCGCCGCCAGGTCGACCGTCGGCGAGAATTTCACCGGCGCCTTGAACATTCCCGAGAGCATCGCCGCCTCGGCCAGCGAAATATCGGTGATCGGCTTGCCGAAATAATATTCGGCCGCCGCCGCGACGCCGAAATTGTTCGCGCCCATATAGGCGCGATCGTAATACATCTTGAGAATCTGGTCCTTGGTATAGTGCGCCTCGAGCCACATGGCGAGGAATGCTTCCTTGATCTTGCGCTCGACGGTGCGCTCGGGCGAAAGGAAGAGATTCTTGGCCAGCTGCTGGGTGATCGAGGAGCCGCCCTGCGTATTGCCGTCGCCCTGGGCGTTGGACACCAGCGCCCGCATGGTGCCCCAGACGTCGACGCCGAAATGGTCGTAGAAGCGCCTGTCCTCGGTGGCGAGCGTCGCCTTGATCATGTAGTCGGGAAATTTGTCGAGCGGGTAGGAATCGTCGGCGCGGATGCCGCGTCGGCCGATTTCATTGCCGTATTTGTCGAGGAAGGTGACCGACAGATCCTCCGGCTTGTTGAACTTGCCGGAGGCCGTGGCGTCGAAGGCGGGCAGGGCGAGCGCCGTCATCAGCACCGCCCCGATGGCGGCAAAGGTCAGCGCGTCCGAAAACAGCTCGGCGAAAAGCCGTTTGAATCCAGACACATGGAACAGGGCCATAAAGTCGTGGAAGCGCGTATAGCCCGCCCCGATGGACTGGAAGAACTGGTAAAGCGAGGTATCGAGCCAGGCGTCGGCGTCCAGCATCCGGCCGCCCTTGGCGCGCTTCTGCTTTTGGTAGAACGGGTCCTGCACCGTTGACCTCTGCCGCCAAAACTATGCCGTGACAGCTGGCATTGCTCCTGCCACCATAACCGAAACAAGTGAAGAGGATGCGCCCGTTTCGGTAAAATTGCGGCGCCCCTGGAGCGTTTTCAGCAAGAGTGGTTCCACTTTTCCGGGTCGAAAACGTGATAACTCAAGCACTTGGAGCTCGCGTTCCGATCCGATCGGAACGTGAAACGCTCTAGCAACGCACGAAACCGTGTCCGGTGCCATGCTGCCGGCGATGGGTGCCGCACTTATATCGGAAAGACCATGCCGTTCTGGGAAGAAAAATCGCTGGAGGAGATGACGCCCGCCGAGTGGGAATCGCTCTGCGACGGGTGCGGGCGCTGCTGCCTGATCAAGCTCGAGGACGAGGACAGCGGCGTTATCATCACCTCCGACGTGCGCTGCCGGCTGCTCGACGGCGAAACCTGCCGCTGCACGGATTATCCGAACCGCCAGCGCAAGGTCCCCGATTGCGTCAAGCTGACGCCGCAGAACGTCGCCGAGATCGCCTGGATACCGACCACCTGCGCCTATCGCCGGCTGGCCGAGGGCAGGGGCCTCCCCTGGTGGCATCCGCTGATTTCCGGCGACCCCGAAACGGTCGCCGCCGTCGGCGTCTCGGTCCGCGGCCGCACCTTCGGCGAGGATGACGTCAAACCCGGCGAATGGGAAAGCCACGCCGTCGACTGGCCCGAATACGAGCCGCCCGACAAAATCTGAGGCGGCGGGGGGCCGGCCAGCGGTGCCCCTGGCGAGAGGCGGTGCCCGCTTCTGGATTCCGGCCTTCGCCGGAATGACGGCGTGGGTTTGGGGTAGGCCGGGGCCTGTTCCACGGTCGGGTGGTGGCGGGCCGTTGCCCATTCCACGATGTCATTCCGGCGAAGGCCGGAATCCAGAAACGGGCACGAACTTTGGGCTGCGAGGATCGGCGCGCGTTGCCCATGGTTCGAGGCTCCCTTCGCTCGCACCTCACCATGAGGTCGTAGAAAGCAAACTCAACCTCATCCTGAGGTGCGACCCCGGACTTGATCCGGGGGAGCCTCGAAGGATGGGCCAGGCGCGCCGACCCTCGCAGCCCAAAGTTCGTGCCCGCGACTGGATTCCGGCCTTCGCCGG
>DASZUI010000250.1:0-9518 GCA_035547675.1 Devosia sp. | reverse complement strand
TGGGCGAGCACGTCGCGGTCGAGGCGGAGCGAGACGAGTTCCTTGCCGGCAGGCACGAGTCCGCTGCGCGGCGCCTGGGGCTCCGGCTTGGCCGGGGCGGGCTTGAATACCGCCTCGGCGCGCTCGAGCGCCGATTGCGTGCGCCGGGGGGCGAATTTGTCCTTATCGGGCGGCTGCGCCATGCGTTTCTCCCTTCGGCCCGGCCGAAACTGCCAAGGCCGGGAACGCCGTACAATATATCGCGTTCAGCAGGACGGTATTATTCATCGACTGTTCACACCGAATTGTGCAAACTGCCTCGCAGCTTTCAACGTTTAGCGCCGTCCGAACTGTACCGGCCAGGAGGCCGTTCATGAGCGCCATCGTATCGCCCGCACAGCGCCCTCCGCAGCGCACCCCCGACGACGGTCTGCCGATCGACTTCCGTGCGCCCGCGAACGACGAAACCTATTCCGAGATCGGCGCCATTTTTGGCCCCGAGCAGGAATTGCGGGTGCGCTTCATCGGCATCGGCCCGGCGGAAGCCCGCCTGGCCCTGGCCTCGTTCCCCGGCGCCAATCGCTGCGTCCTGGTCGAGGCGTAGAAAGCACCCTCATCAGCCCTTGCCAAGCCTCCCCGCCAGCGGGCACTTATGCCCGACGGCTATCGGGAGGACATCATGGCTGGCGTTGTGCTCAACCCTGCAGGGCTCGGCAATTGGCAGGCGCGCCCCTATCACCGGCAATGGCTGATGGGCCAGGCCGAGGCGCTGCTCGACTACTTCCAGTATCGCGCCTTCCATAAGGCGGGCGGCTTCATCGACCTCGACCCTGAGGGCCGGCCGATCTCCCCGGAAAATCCGGTCCGCCCCATCCACACCACGGCGCGCATGGTGCACTGCTTCGCCATCGCCAGCCTGCTCGGCCGGCCCGGCGCCGACGACGTCGTGGACCATGGCCTCACTTTTCTCTGGGAAAAGCACCGCGACGCCGAAAAGGGCGGCTATTTCTGGTCGCTCGACAATAACGGCCCCAAGGACGACACCAAGCAGGGCTATGGCCACGCCTTCGTGCTGCTCGCCGCCTCGAGCGGCAAGGTGCTCGGGCATCCGCTCGCCGACCGGCTGCTCGCCGATGTCAGCGAAATCCTCGACACCCGCTTCTGGGAGGAGCGCCACGGCGCCATCGCCGAGGAGTTTTCGCGCGATTGGGTGCCGGTGCCAAACTATCGCGGCCAGAACTCCAACATGCACCTGACCGAGGCGCTGATGGCCGCCTTCGAGGCGACGGGCGATCGGGTCTATCTCGAACGCGCGCAATCCATCGCCGAACTCATCATCCACCAGCGCGCCGGCGAACTCGGCTGGCGCGTGGCCGAGCATTTCGACGAAAATTGGCAGCTCGACCTCGACTATCAGGGCTCCGAAATGTTCCGCCCCTCGGGCGCCACGCCCGGCCATTGGCTGGAATGGGCGCGGCTCATCCTCCAGCTCTGGGTGCTTGGCGGCAAGGCGCATGACTGGATGCCCGAGGCCTCCGTCGCGCTCTTCCGCAATGCCGTCGAGCTGGGCTGGGACGGCTTCCGCGGCGGGCTCTATTACACGCTCGACTGGAACAATTTGCCGATCATGCGCCACAAGCTCTGGTGGCCCATGGCCGAGGGCGTGGGCGCCGCGGCCTTCCTCAACGCCCACCGGCCGGCCGATTTCCACGAAGCCTGGTATCGCCGGCTTTGGAGCACCATCGCCGAGCATTATCTCGACCGCGAATTCGGCGGCTGGTTCGAGGAGCTCGACCGCAACATGCAGCCCTCGCACCAGCTCTTCGTCGGAAAGGCCGACATCTACCACGCGCTCCAGGCCTGCCTCATCCCGCTCTTCCCGGCCGAAGGCAGCCTAACCCGGGTGATCGCCGAGACGGGCGGACGGTATTAGGCAGCGCCCGCGAGTGGATTCCGGCCTTCCGAAGTAGGGCCGTAGGCAGTTCGGATGCGCCCTCTGAGCACGCTTCTAGGCACCACCTCCCCACCGTCATGGCCGGGCTTGACCCGGCCACCCAGCAGGCGGCCTAGCGGCTCCGGCCGTCGTTGTGCACACGGCGACGACGCATGGATGGCCGGGTCAAGCCCGGCCATGACGGTGGTGGTCGATTAAGCCGGAAGCAGCTCCAGCAGCCTCACCGCCGCGTCGAACTCCCGACGCCGCTTCGCCCGCCGCTCCACCGCCTCCTCCATCTCGCCCCAGAGACGGATATTGTAGTCCTCGTCGACATGGGCCGCCGTCCACACCTCGTCGGGGGTGAACAGCCCCTGCCGCAGGCCGATCGCCAGCAGGCCTGATCCGGTCAGCGACGTGATCGACACCAGCGCCGTCAGCGGCAGCAGCCCCTCGCCCTCGAGCGACTGGGCTAGCCGCGCCAGCGTCGGCACCGGCTGGTCCTGATGCACGATGCCGATCGTCGACTGGAAGCCGATGCCGAAATGCCGCGCCAGTTTGACCAGCGCCGCGTCCCAGGCGGCCTCCTCGGCGGCGACAAGTTCGGCGGGCGTATCGGCGCGATAGAGCAGCAGGTCGTTGCCGCAATAATTCACGATCTCCTGGCGAAAATTCATGATCTGCGCCTCGCCGCTTTCCAGCGCCGAATTGACCAGCCGCACCATTGGCATGATCTCGGGATCGATCCGCTCGCCCTGCGCCGCCCATTCATCGGCCATCAGCCGGGCCAGTTCCGCGCTCGGCACCGCCACCGGCACCTGTCCCGGCGTCCGCGTCGGCCGGCCGTCCAGCGTCACCGAATAGCCGCCCTCGGCGGTCGCCACGCCGGTTTCGGTATAGAAGCGCTTGGGCAGTTCGGCGCGCAGCGGCGCCTGGGCGCGGCCCTTGCCGTCGTCCCTATGTTCTTGCGCCTCTTGAAGAAAATCCCGCATCAGGACCCCAGCAGCCGGTCAATCGCGGCCTCGAGGCCCGCGAAATCATCGACTACGATATCGGCGCCCGCCTGGCGGAGTTCAACGACCTCGTGATAGCCCCAGGCCACCCCGATCGCCGCCACCCCGGCGGCCCTGGCCATGCGCATGTCATGCACGGTATCGCCGACCATGACCGTCTCCGCTTTGCTCGCGCCGGCTTTTTCCATCGCAGTTTCAAGCATTTGCGGGTCCGGCTTGCCGCGGTTATGGGTGGGCGTCTCGAGCGAATTGAACCAGTCGATGATGCCGTGGGCGCTCAGCAGGGCGGTTGCGCCGGTAAAACCCTTGCCGGTCGCCACGGCAAGCGTCGTGTCCGGGTGATGTCGCAGCCGCTCCAGCGTCTCCAGCGCCCCCTTGAACAGCGGCTCGCGCCCGACGCCGGCCCGCGCCCCATATTCGCGCCGGTAGCTGTCGAGAATGTTTTCGAGCCGTGCCCCCGCTGCCCCGGGCGCCAGAATTCCCATGGCATCACGGGCAGTTATGCCGGAAATCGAGCGGATCGCCGCCTCGGTCGGCACCGGCTCGCCCACCGCTTCGAAAGCCGCCGTGACGGTCTCCACGATCAGCGCCACGGAATCGATCAGGGTTCCGTCGAGGTCGAAAATCACCAGACGCATCAGTCCTCCGGGTCGATGTCCTGCACGTCGAAGCGGTCGGCATCGAACCCCAGCGCCTCGAAGGTTTGCAGCATGTGCGGCGGCAGCGGCGCCGACACATCGAGCAGCTTCCCCGATTTCAGGGGCAGGCTGATCCTTCTGGAATGCAGGTGCAGCCCCTGCCCGAGCCCTTCCGGCGCCTCCCAGTTCTCGATGCGGAAATAGCGCGGATCGCCGAGGATCGGCGTCCCCAGCTCGGCCATGTGCACGCGCAGCTGGTGCGTCCGCCCGGTCATCGGCTTGAGCGTCACCCAGGAAAAGCGCCGCCCCGCCGTATCCGTCGTCGAGTAATAGCTCACCGAATGGACGGCGTCGGGCGTACCGTCCGGCACCACCGTCATCTGCTCGCCGCCATCGGGCGCCGGCTGCTTGGCGAGAAAGCAGGAAATCCGCCCCTGCCGCGGATTGGGCACGCCGGCGACGACCGCCCAGTAGATTTTGCGCGCCGACCGGCTCTTGAACACCTCGCCGAAATAGGCCGCCGCCGCCCGCGTCTTGGCGACTACGAGGCAGCCCGAGGTGTCGCGGTCGAGCCGGTGTACCAGCCTCGGCGCTTCGCCCTTCTTGTTGGGGAGGCTCTTCAAGAGCCCGTCCATATGCCGCCTGGTGCCGCTCCCGCCCTGGCTCGCAAGCCCATGCGGCTTATTGAAGACATAGATGTCTTCGTCCTCGTAAAGGATGATGCCGCGGAGGAATTCCGCGTCCGCCGAGCTGGTCTTCACCTCGGCCCGGGCGACCGCGGCCTCGACCGGCGGTATCCGCACCTGCTGCCCGGCGGCGAGCCGCGTATTGGTCTTGACCCGGCCGCTGTCCACCCGCACCTGCCCGGTACGGATCAGCTTTTGCAGGGTGCCGAACGAAACCTGCGGGAAATGCGCCCCGAACCAGCGGTCGAGGCGCATCCCGTCCTCGTCCCGCGCCACGGTCTGCAGCCTTACCCCGCTCACGCCACCCCCTGCCGCATGATCCACAGCCCCAGCCACAGCGCTACGAAACCGATTGCGACCGACCCCAGCACGTAAAGGCCGGCCTGCCAGATGTCGCCGCGCTCGAGCATCGTGATCGTATCCAGCGAGAAGGACGAAAACGTGGTGAAGCCGCCCAGCGTGCCCACCGCGAAGAACAGCCGCGCCTCGTTCTGCCAAGGCGGCAAGAGCCGCGCCATCAGCCCCACGAACAGGCCCATCGCCAGCGAACCGACGATGTTGATGAGCAGCGTACCCAGCGGAAACGAATCGCGCCAGAAGCCGCCGACGAAAACGCCTGCGCCATAGCGCAGCATCGAACCGATGGCGCCGCCCACGGCGACGAGTAGATAGGGAAACATCACGAGCCCCGTTGTTCGGCTTCCGCTTACGCTCCGCCGGCCCACAAGATCAACCCACAACGGAATTCGTTCGCTTTTTGTTCTTGATTGTCGAATAGGCTTCGGCTACTCAACCGCAAACGCTGACGAGTGACCATGGCCAAGGCGAAATCGAGCTTCATCTGCCAATCCTGCGGGGCCGCCTATTCGCGCTGGCAGGGACGCTGCGAGGCGTGCGGCGAATGGAACTCGATCGTCGAGGAACTGGTGGAAAGCGGCGTCGGCGCCGGGCCGAAATCGGCGATCGCCGGCGGCCGGCCGATCGAGCTGGTGCCGCTCGCCGGCGAAATCGAGAGCGCGGCGCGGGTCACGACCGGCATGGCCGAGCTGGACCGCGTCACGGGCGGCGGCTTCGTCATGGGCTCGGCGGTGCTGGTGGGCGGCGATCCGGGCATCGGGAAGTCGACCCTGCTGCTCCAGGCCGCGGCGGCGCTGGCGCGGCAGGGCAAGCGCGTCGTCTATGTCTCGGGCGAGGAGGCGGTGGCGCAGGTCCGCCTGCGCGCCCAGCGCCTCGGCCTCGGCGAGGCGCCCGTGGCGCTCGCCAGCGAAACCAGCGTCGAGACGATACTGGCGACCCTGCAGCAGGGCGCGCCGCCCCACCTCGTCATCATCGATTCGGTCCAGACGCTCTGGACCGACCGGGTGGACAGCGCCCCGGGCACCGTCACCCAGGTCCGAACCAGCGCCCAGGCGCTGACCCGCTTCGCCAAGCGCTCAGGCGCCGCCGTGGTGCTGGTCGGCCATGTCACCAAGGACGGCCAGATCGCCGGCCCGCGCGTCGTCGAGCACATGGTCGATGCCGTGCTCTATTTCGAGGGCGATTCCAGCCACACCTTCCGCATCCTGCGCGGCGTCAAGAACCGCTATGGCGCGACCGACGAGATCGGCGTCTTCGAGATGACGACCCTCGGCCTCAGCGAAGTCGCCAACCCGTCCGCCTTGTTCCTCGACCAGCGCGACGAAGGCGCCGCCGGCTCGGCCGTCTTCGCCGGCATGGAGGGCACGCGGCCGGTACTGGTCGAAATCCAGGCGCTGGTCTCCCCCTCTCCGCTCGGCACGCCCCGCCGCGCCGTGGTCGGCTGGGATTCGGCCCGCCTGTCAATGGTTCTGGCCGTGCTCGAAACGCGATGCGGCGTCCGCATCGGGGCCAATGACATCTATCTCAACGTCGCCGGCGGCCTCAAAATCAACGAGCCGGCGGCGGACCTCGCCGTCGCCGCCGCGCTCATCTCCTCGCTCACCGGCGCGCCGCTGCCGCCCACCAGCGTCTATTTCGGCGAAATCTCGCTCGCCGGCGGCATCCGGCCGGTCGTACATGCCGCGCTGCGCCTGCGCGAAGCCGAAAAGCTGGGCTTTACCAACGCCGTGACCGGGCGGCTCGGCGCCGGCGACCGCAATGGCGCCCTCGAATTCGCCGAATTCTCCAGTCTTGCCGAACTGGTGGGGCGGATCGCCGCGGGCAGGCCGCAACCCGTTCGCGAGCCGGAAGAGGCAATCTAAGCTGGGCACATCTCTCCCCGGCGGGGCGCCCGCCGCTTCACTTATCGGGGAGAAGCGGCTAAACGAAAACCACCTTTCGCGCGAGACGTGTGGACCATGCTCACTGCCTTCGACGTCGGTTTCGGGCTCCTGCTCCTGATCTCGGCAATTCTTGCCACGGCCCGGGGCCTGACGCGGGAAGTTCTGTCGCTGGTGACCTGGCTCGGCTCGGCGGCGCTGGCCGCCTATATGTATTTCAAGCACCCCGAAATCGCCCGCGCCTATATCAGGGACCCGCTCGTCGCCGACATCGCGACCGTCGCCGTGACGTTCATCGTCGCCCTGGTGGTCCTCCACCTCATCACCATGCGAATCGCCGATTTCGTCGTCGACAGCCGGATCGGCGCGCTCGACCGCACGCTCGGCTTCATCTTCGGCATCCTGCGCGGCGTCGTGATCGCCGTCGTGGTGGTGATCTTCGGGCTCTGGCTCTATTCCGATCCGACCAAGCTGCCCGATTGGGCGAGCGAATCCAAATCCCTGCCCTTCCTGCGCAATCTCGGCGACGAGCTGATTGCCGCCCTGCCGCCCAACCTCGAGGAGCAGGTCAACAATCTGCTCAAGCACGGCTCGCCGACGGCGGCGACCCCGCCCAGCGACGAGAATGGCGGCGACGAGTCCGGCGACGACACCTCGCCCAACGACACCACGCAGCCGGATACGACAACGCCCGGCGCTGCACCGCCGGCGGCACCGGGAGCGCAGCCCGCTGCCCCGGCACCCGCGGCGCCCGCCAATTCGGGCGCCTGATCCGGCGTCCGGGAGCCTTGTTGCGGTTCCGTGAACGTCATATGGGCTTGATTTGCGGGCCCCGACGATAGACATAGCGGACGGGCACAGGCGGGTCCTCTGATGCACGATGACGTTTTAGGCGATCTCGACGGCGATACCCTGCACGAGGAGTGCGGGGTTTTCGGCATTCTTGGTCATCCGGAGGCGTCCACGCTCGTCGCGCTCGGCCTGCACGCGCTGCAGCACCGCGGCCAGGAAGCGGCGGGCATGGTCTCTTTCGACGGCACCCGTTTCCATTCCGAACGGCATCTCGGCCTCGTGGGCGATCACTACACCGATCCGCAATTGCTCGCCCGCCTGCCCGGCAGCATGGCCATGGGCCATGTGCGCTATTCGACGACGGGCGAGACGATCCTCAGGAATGTGCAGCCCCTCTTCGCCGAGCTGGCGGTGGGCGGCATCGCCATTGCCCATAACGGCAATTTCACCAATGGCCTGACGCTGCGGCGCAAGCTCATCGCCGATGGCGCCATCTGCCAGTCGACCTCCGATACCGAGGTCGTGCTGCACCTGATCGCCCGTTCGCGCCGGCAGAGCTCCTCGGAGCGCTTCATGGATGCGATCCGCCATCTCGAAGGCGCCTTCTCGCTCGTCGCCATGACGCGTACCAAGCTGATCGGCGCGCGCGACCCCAACGGCATTCGTCCGCTGGTGCTCGGCGATCTCGACGGCCATCCGATCTTTGCCTCCGAGACCTGCGCGCTCGACATTATCGGCGCCAAATTCGTGCGCGATGTCGAGAACGGCGAGGTCGTGGTGTGCGAAATCCAGCCCGACGGCCGCGTCACCATCGAATCCTATCGTCCGTTCCCGCCGCGCCGCGAGCGCGTCTGCCTGTTCGAATATGTCTATTTCGCCCGCCCGGACTCGGTAGTCGCCGGCCGCAGCGTCTATGGCGTCAGGAAGCGCTCCGGCGCCAATCTGGCGCGCGAGTACCCGGTGGAGGCCGACGTGGTCGTGCCGGTGCCCGATGGCGGCACGCCCGCGGCCATCGGCTTCGCCCAGGCCTCGGGCATCCCGTTCGAGCTCGGCATCATCCGCAACCATTATGTCGGCCGGACCTTCATCGAGCCGACCCAGCAGATCCGCGCCTTCGGCGTGAAGCTCAAGCATTCCGCCAATCGCGAGGAGATCGCCGGCAAGCGCGTCGTGCTGGTCGACGATTCGATCGTCCGCGGCACCACCTCGCTCAAGCTGGTGCAGATGGTGCGTGACGCGGGTGCCGCCGAGGTGCATTTGCGCGTCGCCAGCCCGATGATCACCCATTCCGACTATTACGGCATCGATACGCCCGATCCGGACAAGCTGCTGGCCAACCAGTATTCGACCGTCGAGGAGATGTGCCGGTTCATCGGCGCGGATTCCCTCGCCTTCCTGTCGATCGACGGGCTCTACGAGGCGGTCGGCGGCGAGCCGCGCAACAACCTCGCGCCCCAGTTTACCGACCACTATTTCACCGGCGAGTATCCCACGGGGCTGACCGACCTCGAAGGCCGGCACAAGAACGAACCCAAGACCATTTCGCTGCTCCGCGAGGCCGGCTAGCCGATGGCATATGAGAATCAACTTGCCGGCAAGGTGGTGCTGGTGACCGGCGCCTCGCGCGGCATCGGCTATGCGGCGGCGCGGGAAGCGGCGAGCCGCGGCGCCCATGTGGTCGCCGTCGCCCGCACGGTGGGCGGACTCGAGGAACTCGACGACGAAATCCAGGCGCTGGGCTCGACCACGACGCTGGTGCCGCTCGATTTGAGCGACGGCGACGCCATCGACCGGCTGGGCGCCGCCATCTTCGAGCGCTGGGGCGTGCTCGACGGGCTTATCGCCAATGCCGGCGCGCTCGGTACGCTGAGCCCGGTGCCGCATCTGGCCCCCGAGGAGTTCGAGTCGACCTTCCGGCTCAACGTCACCGCCAATTTCCGCCTCATCCGCTCCATGGACCTGCTGCTGAGGCAGGCCGATGCCGGGCGCGCCGTGTTCATTTCCTCGGGCGCCGCCCATTCCGCCCGTCCCTATTGGGGCCTTTATGCCTCGACCAAGGCCGCGCTGGAGGCCATGGTCAAGAGCTATGCCGGCGAGATGCAGATCACGCGCGTGCGCACCAATGTCTTCTCCCCCGGCGCCGTGCGCACCGCCATGCGCGCCAGGGCGTTCCCCGGCGAGGATCCCGGCACCCTGCCCGAGCCGGCGACGGTCGCCCCGCGCCTGGTCGACATGCTCGG
>DASZUI010000249.1:0-8758 GCA_035547675.1 Devosia sp. | reverse complement strand
TCGGTATCCGACTTGCTGACCGATTTGGGCGGAATGCGCG
This sequence comes from Devosia sp., assembly GCA_035547675.1. Classification (GTDB taxonomy): domain Bacteria; phylum Pseudomonadota; class Alphaproteobacteria; order Rhizobiales; family Devosiaceae; genus DASZTU01. The sequence continues at coordinate 8,718 of DASZUI010000249.1, read as the reverse complement.
CCATGGTGGCGATCGTCGCCTCGATCTCGGGCACGTCGATCACCTTCTTGCGGTCTTCCTCCTGCAGCAGCATCTGGCTCGCGCCGGTCTCGTCGATCACGTCGATCGCCTTGTCCGGCAGCTTGCGGTCGGAGATATAGCGGGCCGAAAGCTCGACGGCCGCGGTCAGCGCCTCGTCGGTATATTTCAGCTTGTGGTAGTCTTCGAAGTAGGGCCTGAGCCCCTTCATGATCTCGACGGCGTCGGCCACTGTGGGCTCGGCCACGTCGATCTTCTGGAAGCGGCGGACCAGCGCCCGGTCCTTCTCGAAGAACTGGCGATATTCCTTATAGGTTGTCGAGCCGATGCAGCGTATGCCGCCATTGGCGAGCGCCGGCTTCAAGAGGTTCGAGGCATCGAGCGCGCCGCCCGAAGTGGCGCCGGCGCCGATCACCGTATGGATCTCGTCGATGAACAGGATCGCGTCGCGGTGCTTTTCCAGCTCCTTCATGACGGCCTTGAGCCGCTCCTCGAAATCGCCGCGATAGCGCGTGCCCGCGAGAAGCGCGCCCATGTCGAGCGCATAGATGGTGGAGTCCTTGAGGACTTCCGGCACCTCGCCCTCGACGATCTTGCGGGCCAGGCCCTCGGCGATCGCCGTCTTGCCCACGCCCGCATCGCCCACATAGAGCGGGTTGTTCTTCGAGCGCCGGCAGAGAATCTGGATGGTGCGCTTGAGCTCATTGTCGCGCCCGATCAGCGGATCGATCTTGCCCTTGCGCGCCTTGTCGTTGAGGTCGATGCAGAAATCGGCAAGGGCCGAGTTCTTGCCCGAAGGGGCGTGTTCGCCTTCCTCGCGCGCGCTGCCCGAACCGCCCTCCTCGGCCCCGCGCACCCGCCGGTCCTCGTTCGGGCCGGACTTGGTGATACCGTGGCTGATGAAATTGACCGCGTCCAGCCGGCTCATGTCCTGCTGTTCGAGGAAATAGGCGGCATGGCTCTCGCGCTCGGCGAAGATGGCGACGAGCACATTGGCGCCCGTCACCTCCTCGCGGCCCGAGGACTGCACATGGATGACGGCGCGCTGGATCACGCGCTGGAAGGCGGCCGTCGGGCGCGCGTCCTGCCCATTGGGCACGACGAGGCTGTCGAGTTCCTCGTTGATGAAGTCCTCGAGATCGCTCTTGAGCGCCTCGATGTCGACGTCGCAGCCGGTGAGCACGGCGATTGTGTCGCGATCGTCCGTCAGCGCAAGCAGCAGGTGCTCGAGGGTGGCGAACTCGTGCGCACGCTCGCGCGCCAGGTTCATCGCCTGGTGCAGCGCCTTTTCAAGTCCGCGCGAAAATGAAGGCATTTCGAGTTCCTATTCCTTTTCCATCACGCATTGCAGCGGATGCTGATTTTTCCGGGCCGTATCCATAACGCGCGTGACCTTGGTTTCGGCCACCTCGAACGGATAGACGCCGCACTCCCCCACCCCCTGGTTGTGGACGTGCAGCATGATGCGCATGGCTTCTTCGCGCGACTTGTTGAACACGTCCTGGAGGACGAGGACGACGAATTCCATGGGCGTATAGTCATCGTTGAGCAGCAGCACCCGATAGAGGCTCGGCCGTTTCGTCTGAGGCCTCGTCCGGGTGATGGTGCCGGTGTCGTACCTGGTGCCGCCGTCGCCGCCTTTGTCACCGTCCTCTCCCCCGGCGAGACGCAGCGGCAACCGGGCCGGAGAGGCGGCCGCGACGCGGTCGACACCACGCTTTTCTAGTTGCAAGCTCATCTTTGATGCGCCGGGTAAACCGTAACGAAGCAGCATGGTGCCTGCATTATGTAGGCAAAACTCGGGCCGTGTTAAGAGGCATTAACCGACCCTAGCCGGATGGCTGGGAAGCCCCGCCACCATGCTGCCGCACGCCGGCCACGCCCGCGCCTCGCATCCGCCGCGCCGCAGTCAATCTCAATTCGTATCGCATTTTACCGAATGGTAAGGGGGCGGCTTTAGCTTTCTCAAAAGGCATTGGAGACCGGCGGCTAGGGGAGCCGGGCCGGCCCTGCTTGATCACTTTTGCGTACGGGCGGCTGCCCCGCCCCTTGGAAGTACTGGAGTAAGGGTTGGCTTCCCAACACATGACCCTCGCCGGGCGGGCTCGGGCCGCGCTGGTTTCGATCCTAGTTGTCCTGGCCCTCGTCGCCCCCGGCGCGGCCTTCGCCCGCTCGCAGGGCATGGAAAACCTCCGCAAATATGCGGGCATCGTCGTCGACGCCAAGACCGGCGAGACACTCTACCAGCAGAACGCCGACGAGCCGCGCTACCCGGCCTCCATCACCAAGGTGATGACGCTCTACATCCTGTTCCAGGAACTGAGCGCCGGCCACATCAAGCTTTCGACCGAATTCACCGTCTCGCCCTATGCGGCGTCCGCCTCCCCGACCAAGCTGGGCCTCAAGGCCGGCTCCAAGATCGCCGTCGAGGACATCATCAAGTCGATCGTCACCATTTCGGCCAACGACATGGCCCGGGTGATCGCCGAAAACATTGCCGGCAGCGAGCCTGCCTTTGCCAGGCGCATGACCGCCACCGCCCGTGCCCTGGGCATGATGCACACGGTCTACTACAACGCCTCCGGCCTGCCCGACGGGCGCCAGCGCACCACCGTGCGCGACCAGGCGATCCTTGCCGCCGCCATCTACGAGCACTTCCCGCAATATTACGGCTACTTCCAGACCCGCAGCTTCACCTATGGCCGCCGGACCTATGGCAACCACGATTACGTGCTCGGCTTCATGGGCGTGGACGGGCTCAAGACCGGCTACATCAACGCCGCCGGCTATAATCTGATGACCGCCTCGCGCCAGGGCAACCGGCACCTCATCGTGGTCGGCTTCGGCTTCAACACGGGCGGCCAGCGCGACGCCACCGTCCGCTCGCTGGTCGCCAAATACCTGCCCAAGGCGCATCAGGGCCAATATGTGGCCTCCGCCCTCATCCGCATGCCGAGCCGCCAGCAGTCCGCTCCCACGGTGATGCTCGCCAGCACCGATGCGGCGGCCAAGCCCGCGGGGCCCTCCATCGCCAGCGCCGGCTCGGTGCTGCCGCTGCCCGCCCCCGATTTCCGCCAGGACAATGCCGGCGCCGACGACCAGGCCGCCGTGCCCGAGCAGGTCGCCTATGCGCCCGAGCCGCTGGCCTATCCCGACGACATGGCCCGGGGGACGCCGGCCGCCAGCGTCGCCCCCGACAGCGTCGAGCCGATGGACATCGGCTCCCGTCCGGCCGTCGCCGCGGTTTCCGCCCTGGGCGCGCCCTCCAGCACCGGGGCCGCCAATGCGGCGCGCCCCGACGTCCTCGGCCAGCACCTCAACAACATGCTGCTCGGCGCCCCGCCGGCCCCGCTCGGCCAGACCCGCCCCTCCGCCCCGCTGCTGCCGCCGGTCGGCATCGGCGCCGGCAACGAGCCGATCGACCTCACCACCAGCGGCGCCGTCGGCCACCGGGTCGCGGAGACTGCCATTGCCTCTGCCCCGGCGCAGCCGGCCGCAGCGCCGGTCGAACCCGCCCCGCCCGCCGCGCCGGCCGGGAGCTGGATCGTGCAGGTCGGCGCCGCGCCCACCTCGGATGGCGCCAGCAAGCTCATCGCGGCGGCGACCGACAAGGTCGACCAGCTCAGCGACCTCCGCTCCTATATCGAGCGCTTCGACAAGGGCGGCCAGACTTTCTTCCGCGCCCGCTTCATCGGCTTCGGCTCCGAGGATGCGGCCACGGGCATGTGCGACAGACTGAAGAAGGCCAAGCTGAGCTGCCTGGCCATGCAGAGCTAGACCAACTAGCCGGCGAGCCGACGACCGGGCGGAAGCCCCAGGGATGCGAATTTGGTGTGATGTACGGAGTAGCCAGATGAGCGATATGTCGAGCCTGTCTCAATTGTCTCTGTTCGTCGGCCGGTCCGGTTTCGGCGCCGAAGGGGCGCCGGTCCGCCTCAGGACGATCAACGCCCTGACCGCCGCCGGGCGGCAGCGCCACGGCGTCACCGACCTTTTGGCCCTGGTCATGGTGCTCTCGGCGCGCACCCGCCGCGCCGTGCTGCCCAAGGTCACGGTCGATCTCGACGTCTTCGGCCCCAATGGCGGCCGCGCCGTCCGCCTGATGCTGCCGCGCGCCTGATCCCCTCGCGCCGCCATGATCGCTGACATTTCAGCTTCTTGACAGCGCCGTCCCCGGCCTCTCCAATAGGGTAGCGCCGTCCCGCGAAGAGGACGTGCGCCGGCGCGACTGCGCCCGGACCATGACAGGGAGGAACTGATGAAGAGACTGCTCGTCGCCGTCGCCGCGATGGTCATTGGTGCTGCCGCTCTGGCCGCCCCGGCCGAAGCGCAGAACAAGAAGTTCACCATCGCCCTTATCCCGGGCATCACCACCGACGCCTTTTACATCACCATGCACAAGGGCGCCCAGGCCGCCGCCGATGCGCTCGGCGTCAACCTCATCTTCCAGGGCGGCTCGGACTTCAATCCGGTGAGCCAGACCCCGGTGCTCGACGCGGTGATCGCCAAGAAGCCCGATGCGATCCTCATCGCCCCGACCGACAAGACCCAGCTCATCGCCCCGCTCAAGAAGGCGGCCGATGCCGGCATTCCGGTGATTACGGTGGATACGTTCATCGGCACCGGCCAGTACCAGACCGGCAAGGGCGACGCCGACTTCCCGCTTTCCTACATCGCCTCGGACAACGTGCTCGGCGGCCGCATCGCCGCCCGCGCGCTCGCCGCGGCCATCGGCGACAAGGGCAAGGTCTATGTCTCGAACGTCACGCCCGGCGTCTCCACCACCGACCAGCGCGAGGAAGGCTTCAAGGACGAGATGAAGGCCAACCACCCCAACATCACCGTCCTCGACACCCAGTTCAACGACGACGACGCCAACAAGGCGGCGAGCCAGGAGCAGTCGGTCTTCGCCCGCAATCCCGACCTCGCCGGCATCTTCGGCGCCAACCTCTTCTCGGCCATCGGCGCCGGCAATGGCGTGCAGCAGTCCGGCCAGACCGGCAAGGTGAAGGTCGTGGCGTTCGACGCGCCCACCACCATCATCGACAATTTGAAGTCCGGCCTGGTCGACCTCGCCATCGCCCAGCATCCGGCCGAGATCGGCTATTACGGCGTCGTTTCCGCCTATGCACACCTCACCGGCCAGTCGATCCCGACCTCGATCGGCACCGGCTTCACGGTCATCGACAAGAACAATTACAACGACCCGAACATCGCCAAGTTCATCTACCAGAACTGAGCCTGACGGGCTCCCTCCAGCCATGAGGGAGCCCGCCTATCCGCTCCGTCATTCCCGCGAAGGCGGGAATCCAGTTCCGGACCGCACACCGCATCGCGACGAACCGGATTCCCGCCTTCGCGGGATGGCGGCCGGGAGCGGTGCAGCGCAGGAGCCTTTCTCCATATGACCAACACGACCGCGGCTCCGCCCGAGGACACCGGCATCGCGCCGCCCGCCGACCATGCCGACGCCGCCAAGACCTGGATTTCGCGCATCGCCGAGGGCCGCGCCTGGCTGTTTCTCGTCGTGCTGGTCCTCGTCTTCGAGATCTGGTCGCATGTCAGCTTCGGGGCCACCTTCGTCGGCTCGACCTATAACTGGCAGTCGATCGCCATCTTCGCGACCGCCCCGCTGCTCCTCGCCGTCGGCGAAACCTTCGTCATCATTTCGAGCGGCATCGACCTCTCGGTCGGCTTCACCATGGGGCTTGCGGCGGTGATCGCCGCCCACGTCACCAATTTGACCGGCCAGAGCCTGCCCGCGCCGCTCGCCGTGCTCCTCGGCGTCGTCGCGGCGGTGATCGTCGCCGGCATTCCCGGGCTGGTGAACGGGCTCCTGATCTCGCGCCTGCGCGTCCCGCCCTTCATCGGCACGCTGGGCATGTATGGCGTGGCGCGCGGCGCCGCCTACCTGCTCGCCGGCGGCACCACCGTGCCGGTCAGCAACGACTTCATCTCGACCCTGGGCAATGGCACCATCGGCGGCGTGCCATGGCTCGTCATCATCACCATCGTGTTCGTGCTGCTCATGCACTACCTCCTGAGCCAAACCCGCTTCGGCCAGCACAATTACGCCATCGGCGCCAATGAGCAGGCGGCCCGCCGCGCCGGCATCAATATTCGCCGCCATATCGTCTGGCTCTACGTGCTCTCCTCCATGTGCGCCGGCCTCGGCGGCGCGCTCTATACCGCCCGCTTCACGGCCGGCGCCGCGCAGGCGGGCGAGCCGCTGCTGCTCGACTGCATCGCCGCCGTGGTCATCGGCGGCGCCAGCCTTTTCGGCGGCTCGGGCTCGATCATGGGGACGGTTGCCGGCGCGCTGGTGATCGCGGTCATCCAGTACGGGCTCGTCTTCGTCGACGTGCAGCCCTTCTGGCAGTTCGTCGCCGTCGGCGTGGTGATCATCATCTCGGTCCTCATCGACCAGTTGCAACGCCGCTTCAGCGGAGCCCGCCAGGATGAGTGATTTGCAAGCAATTTCGGCATCCGGAACCCCGCTGCTCGAGGTCCGCGACCTCTCCAAATCCTTCGGGGCCGTCCGCGCGCTGAACGATTTTTCCATGCAGGTCCATGCCGGCGAGGTGGTGGCCGTGGCCGGCGACAATGGCGCCGGCAAGACCACCATGATCAAGGCGGTGTCCGGCGTCTTCCAGCCGACCGCCGGCGAGATTCTGCTCAAGGGCACGCCCGTCCGCTTCGGCTCCCCCCAGGAGGCGCGCGAAAAGGGCATCGAGACCATCTACCAGGACCTCGCCCTCGCCGATAACCTCACCATCGGCGGCAATATCTTTCTCGGCCGCGAGCCGATGACCAGGATGTTCGGCTTCCTGCCCGTGCTCGACCGCAAGGCCATGGCCGAGGCGGCGCGCGAAACCATGAAGCGGCTCGATTTCCATGTGAACCGGCTCGATGCCCCGGTCTCGAACTTCTCAGGCGGCCAGCGCCAGGCCGTCGCCATCGGCCGCGCCGTCTATTGGGACGCCTCGATCCTCATCATGGACGAACCCACCGCGGCCCTCGGCGTCCCCGAACAGCGCAAGGTCCTCGCCCTCATCCATCAGCTCAAGGCGCAGGGCCGCGGCATCATCTTCATCTCGCACAACCTGCAGGACATCTTCGCCGTCTCGGACCGCATCATGGTGCTGCGCCGCGGCATACTCGCCGGCGAGCGCAAGATCGCCGAGACCAGCCACGACGAGATCGTTAAGCTGATGGTGGGGGGCGCGTAAGGGACGACGGCAGCGTGCGCTGCTGGATTCCGGCCTTCGCCGGAATGACGACGTGGGTGGGGCACCGCCATGCATACCCACCAGCGTCATTCCGGCGAAGGCCGGAATCCAGTCCAGGCACCACGCTGATCAGTCCGTCTCCCCGGTCAGCTCGGAATAGAGGTCGCGCCATTCGGGGTTGTGCTCCTCGATCAGCCTGACCTTCCACGCCCGATGCCACTCCTTGAGCTGCTTCTCCCGCCGAATGGGCGCCTCGGCGCTCTCATGCACCTCGTACCAAACCAGCCGATGCGCGCCATATCGCTTGGTGAAACCCTCGAACGAGTCGTTCTTGTGCTGCCAAATTCGCCCGAGGGGATTCCCCGAGACGCCGATATAGATCGTGCCGTCACGCCGGCTGGCCATCATGTAGACGATGAAGGTCTTCGCCATGGCGCCTCGCGAGCCGCGTCGTGCCTGTCATGGATTCCGGCCTTCGCCGGAATGACGTTGGTGGGTCTGCAAGGCCGTGCCCAAGACCCAGCGTCATTCCGGCGAAGGCCGGAATCCACCAGCAAACACTACCGTCCCCACTTCTCCCCCCACGTCGGCACCACATCCCCGGCGGCCGGCGTCGCCAGATACACCCCGCGCGCCATGGCCCGCGCGAGACAGACCGCCGCGGCGTGCCCGAGCGCGATCGCGTCGAGAACCGGGTCCGCGATCGGCCGCGCCCCGGTCGAGACGGCGAACACCAGATCGCCGTCGACCGGCGTATGCGACGGGCTCACCGCCCGGGCCATGCCGTCCTGGGCGGCGACGGCGAGCCGCTTCAACTGCGCCTTGGAGAGCGCCGCATCGGTCGCGACGATCGCGATCGTCGTATTGGCAATCTCCATGTTACGGGTTCGCTTGGTCCGGTTGGTCTCGTCATAGCCGACCGGGCCGGCATAGGGGCCGAGGCCGCCGAACTCGCCCGCCATCTCGAAGGGCGCCGCCCAGAAATTCGGCCGGTCGCCCACCGTCACGCTGCCCGTCGGATTGGCCCCGACCAGCGCCCCTACGGTGATGCCGTTGGGCAGCACGAGCGAAGCAGAACCGAGCCCGCCCTTCAAATTCGCCGTCGTCGCGCCCACGCCGGCGCCGGCCGTCCCCAGCGCAAAATCCTCGGCGGCATTGGCCAGCGCTCGCGCGCCCAGCGCCCGGTAGGGGTTCTCGGGCCAGTCCTTGGCGCCGCCATTGATCAGGTCGAAAAGGATCGCGCCCGGCACGATGGGCACCGTCGCTTCGCCCACCCGGAAGCCGCGCCCCATGACCCGGAGCCCGTCCATGACGCCCGAGCCGGCATCGAGTCCGAAGGCCGAGCCACCCGACAGGAACAGCGCATCGACGCCCTCGACCAGCTTGTCCGGGTTGAGCAGGTCGGTTTCCCGCGCCCCGGGCGAGCCGCCCATCACATCGACGGAGGCGAGGAACGGCCGGTCGGCGACGA
>DASZUI010000248.1:0-2053 GCA_035547675.1 Devosia sp. | reverse complement strand
CTTGCCGCCGAAGCGCTGCTCTGGCGCGGCGATTTGCAGGAAGCGCGCATGGATCAGCTGCTCGCGGAGCTCTATTTCCGCACCGGCCAGTATCGCGCCGGCTTCGAGACGGCCAAGTCGGCCGCCATCGCCTTCCCCTCGAGCCCGGCGATCGACACGCTGACCAGCGAGGCGCAAATGCAGTTCGAGAGCCTGTTCGTCGACGGCAAGGCGGACAGCCTGCCGCCGGTCGATGCGCTGGCGCTCTTTTACGACTTTCGCAGCCTGACCCCGCCGGGGCAACGCGGCGATCAGGTGATCCGCAACCTGGCCGAGCGGCTGGTCAAGGTCGACCTGCTGCCGCAGGCGGCGCAATTGCTCAAATACCAGATCGATAATCGCCTCGACGGCGCGGCCAAGGCGCAGGTCGCAACCGAGCTGGCGGTGGTCTATCTCGCCAATCATCAGCCGGAAGAGGCGCTCAAGACGCTCAACCGCAGCGAGCTGGCGCAATTGCCGCCGAACCTCGACCGGCAGCGCCGGGTGCTCGAGGCGCGGGCGCTGATCGATGCGAACCGCAACGACCTTGCCCTCGACCTGTTGAATTCGGTCACCGGGCGGGACGCCGACATCCTGCGGGTGCAGGGCTATTGGAACAACAAGGACTATGACGCGGCGAGCAATCTGCTCGAAGTGATGTATTCGCCCGACCAGGCGGACGGCAACAATCCCAGCCTCACCTCCTCGGGGCGTATGGACCTGGTCAAGGCGGCGGTGGGCTATGCGCTCGCCGGGGACAAGATCGGTTTGTCCCGGCTTCGCGCGAAGTTCGCCGACGCGATGGCGCAGGGCGCCGAATGGCCGATGTTCGACTATGTGACGAGCAGCATCCAGCCGACCACGGGGCCGGAATTCGCCAAGGTGCTGCATGCCATTTCGGGGATCGACACGCTGGAAGCCTTCCTGGCCAGCTACAAGCAGGTCTATGGCGCGGAGGCGCCGATGACCCCCAATGTGGCGCCCGCCAATGCGCCGAACGCAGCGACGGCCAATGCGGCTGCGGTCGCGCCGGCGCCGGGCACGACGCCGGCGGGCTGAGGTCGCCAGCTAGCCGCTGACGAAGCTCCTGACCAGCGAGCCGGCGACCAGGTGCCAGCCGTCGACCAGCACGAAAAAGATGAGCTTGAACGGCAGCGAAATCACCACGGGCGGCAGCATCATCATGCCCATCGACATGAGGACCGAGGCCACCACCATGTCGATGACGACAAAGGGGACGAAGAGCAGAAAGCCGATCTCGAAGGCCCGGCGCAGCTCCGAAATCATGAAGGCGGGGACCAGGATCTGCAGCGGCACGGCGGTCGAATCGGCCGGCGGCTGGGTGTTGGAGAGGTCGAAAAAGAGTTTGAGGTCGTCCTCGCGCACATTGGCGATCATGAATTTGTGCAGCGGCGCGGCGGTGCGGGTGAACGCGTCGTTGATCTGAATCTGGCCGGCCATCAGCGGGGCGATGCCCTGCTCGTAGCTCTGCTGCAGGGTGGGCGCCATGATGAAGGCCGTGAGGAACAGAGCCAGCCCGACCATGACGCTGTTGGGCGGCGCGGTCTGAAGCCCGATGGCGGTCCTGAGCAGCGACAGCACCACGATGATGCGGGTGAAGCTCGTGACCATCACGAGGATCGAGGGGGCCAGCGACAGCACGGTCAAGAGCCCGATAAGCTGGATCGCCCGCTCGGTCAGCGTGGTGTTGTCGCCGAAATTGACCGAAATGTCCTGTGCCGTGGCCAGCCCCGGCACAGCAATGAAGACGAGGAAGGCCAGGAGGCCCAGAAGCAGGCCGCGGGGCGGCGCGCCCCTTGGTCGGCGGCGGGAATCCAAGCCGGGCGACGCGGCGTCAATAGCCTTCGTCGCGCTTGTCGCTCCCGGATTCGCCGCTTCGCTCAAATGCCTGCCCGTTGCCGTCCTGCGAGAGGTCGAACGGCGTAACCCCGGCCCTTGTAGCTGAGTCGGAAGAGCCAGGGGCGGAATTGTCGGTGTTGGCGGGCGGTGTCATCACAGGTTCCATGCGCACCGG
>DASZUI010000247.1:0-2476 GCA_035547675.1 Devosia sp. | reverse complement strand
CGCTGCACCACGACCATTTCCATCTCGACCTGGGCTGCCACGGGGCCGCCTGCACCTACCGGCTGTGCGAGTAGGCGGCGGGCTGGGCGCGCGAGGCTCATCCTTCGACAGGCTCAGGATGAGGCGGTGGGGTGGCTTGGGAGGTGGTGGGGTGTGGCGCGGGAGGCGGTGGGTGGCTCGGGGCCGGTGGGGCCGGGAGGCGAAACGTCCGGTTGGGCCGAAGCCCCGCCACCCGCGTCATTCCCGCGAAAGCGGGAATCTCTGTTTCCGTCAGCGCGGCAGACTTGCCAGACGGAGATCCCCGCTTTCGCGGGGATGACGGCGGCGGGTGGCGGCAGGAATAACGGGGTTGGTGGCAGCAGAATGGCGGCGCCGGTGTGTGCGGCTGGATTCCGGCCTTCGCCGGAATGACGCCGGGAGCGGGGCGAGGCCGTGCACCGCCTGAACGCCATTCCGGCGAAGGGCGGAATTCGGTTTCGGCGCTGCCGTCTCAGTTCAAGCGCTGCCGGCTCAGTTCAATCGTCGCATCTTGCTGGGGTCGTTGACCCAGGCGATCTCGAAGTGGCCCCGCCCGTCGGGCACCATGACCTGCAGGCACTTTTGCTGATCGCCGAAGAGCTGGGCGGCGTGGATAGCGCCGTCGGTGGCCTCGGCGATCTCGTCATAGGGACCGAGCGCGTGGCCCTCGCAGTCGACCCAATACTGCCCGCGGCTCTCGATCACGACATACCAGCACGAAATGGCCAATTGAGCCTCCTGACCCGAGGGAACCACAGCACGAGCGGAGCGCCCCTTGGGCTCGACTCCGCGCCGAAAACGTTCGAGACTCATTTTCGATCCACTCCTTGGCGCAATCATGTCCAAGAGGCATAAGGAGGCATGGACCAGGACAGCCCCAGCCGGACGGCCATGGCCGCGGCCATGCACCGCGCGGCCCACCAGCGCCTGGAGCGGGGGGCGATCTTTGCCGACCCGCTGGCCGTGCCCATTCTCGATGCGGCGGCCCGGGACCGGCTCGACGACTGGGCCGCCCTGCCCCGCCGGCGCGGCATGCGCCTGTTCATCGCGGCGCGGCACCGTTTCGCCGAGGAGCGGCTGGCGGCGGCGGTCGCCACGGGCATCAGGCAGATCGTGGTGCTCGGCGCCGGGCTCGACACCACGGCGCTCAGGGGTCTCCATGGCGAACGCGGGGTGCGCTATTTCGAGGTCGACCACCCGGCGACGCAGGCCTGGAAGCGGCGGCGCATCGCCGAGGCCGGGCTGCCGGCGCCGGCGGAACTCACTTTCGCGCCGGTCGATTTCGAGCGGCAGACGCTGGGCGACGGGCTCGCGGCGGCGGGCTTCGATCCCCTGCTGCCGGCCTTTTTCGTCTGGCTCGGCGTCGTGCCCTATCTCACCGAAGCGGCCATATTCGAGACGTTGCGATTCGTCGCCCAGGTGCCGCGGGCCGAAATCGTCTTCGACTATGCCAATCCGCCCGACCAGCTCGAGCCGGCCGTGCGGGCGGCGCATGAAGCGCGGGCCGCCAATGTCGCGGCGATCGGCGAGCCCTGGCTCAGCTATTTCGATTCCGCCGACCTCGCCGCCCGCCTCGCGGCGCTGGGCGCGGCCGAGCTGGACGATCTCGGGCCGGTCGAAATCCAGCGCCGCATCTTCCGCCGCCCCGATCCCATCCCCACCCGCAGCGGCGGCCACATCCTCTGGACCCGCTGGGACTAGGCGTCGCCTAGAACCTGATTTTCCGGTGTGGGCAGGTAGAGCGCGCGTTGCCCATGGTTCGAGGCTCGGCTTCGCCTCGCACCTCACCATGAGGTCGTAGCAAATTCCACAACCTCATTCTGAGGTGCGACCGAAGGGAGCCTCGAAGAATGGGCCGCGCGCGCTAACTTCGATGTGGGCAGATAGCGGCATCTGACGAGCGTCCCGCCAGAAACTGGATTCCCGCCTGCGCGGGAATGACGGGTGGATATGGCACAGCCTCGTCGCAACACCGACGTCATTCCCGCGGAGGCGGGAATCCAGTTTTGACCGCCGATATGGCCAGCCAGGTAGAGCGCGCGTTGCCCATGGTTCGGAGGCTCGGCTTCGCCTCGCACCTCACCATGAGGTCGTAGTAAATTCCACAACCTCATTCTGAGGTGCGACCGCAGGGAGCCTCGAAGGATGGGTCGCGCGCGCTAACTTCGATGGGCAGGTAGCGGCATCTGACGAGCGTCCCGCCAGAAACTGGATTCCCGCCTTCGCGGGAATGACGTGGGTGTGGGGACGAGGCTGTGCCACGTTCCGCCTGCCCAGGTGACGTCGGTATTGGGACGAGACTGTGCCACCTCCACCCGTCATTCCCGCGAAGGCGGGAATCCAGTTTTGCCTGCGCTCAGCGCTTCCACGGGTGATAGGGCGGCAGGTCGGCCCAGTTGCGGATGGTTTGGCCTTCGAAGGAATCGGGCTCGGCGGCGGTGAACAGGGTGCGGAGCCA
>DASZUI010000246.1:0-4796 GCA_035547675.1 Devosia sp. | reverse complement strand
CGACATCGTGCTCGAAGAGGTCGACCGGCTGATCGCGCAGGGGGTCGGCTATATCTATTTCATCGACGAGATTTTCCTGCCGCAGAAGCCGCTGCTCGAAGGCCTGGTCGGCCGCAACATCCAGTTCGGCGTGCAGACGCGGATCGATCTGTGGAAGCCCGAGCTGCTGGAACTGCTCGGCGCGGCGGGGTGCGTGTCGACCGAATGCGGGCTCGAGAGCCTGACTGTCGAGGGCCGCGAACAGCTTGCCAAGCGCTGCCGGCTCGATACGCCGGAACTGGCGGAGCTGCTGATCATGGCGCGCCGGCACATCCCCTTCGTGCAGGCGAATCTGATCGGGGTGGTCGAGGACGATCCGGCGCTCGTCGACTACTGGCGGAAGTATCTGATCGACCATGGCGTCTGGGCCAATGAGCCGGTGCCGCTCTATCCCTATCCGAGTTCGCCGAGCTACCGGCAGCTCTGGGGCGAGCCGGACGACGACGCCTGGGAGCGGGCGCATGAGCACTATCTCGCCTCGTTCCGCAATTTCAGCGACATCCAGGACCAGCAGCCGCGGCCGCTTCGCGAACTGGAGGCATCATGCTGCATCGGCTGAGCCAATCGCCACGCCGCGTGCTGATGACCCTCGACGCCGTCGGCGGGGTCTGGCGCTACGCCATGACGTTGGGTGCCGGCCTTGCCGAGCGGGGCGTCTCCACGGTCTTCGTCGGGCTGGGGCCCCGGCCGTCGCCTGCGCAGAAGGCCGAGGCGGAGCGGATCGGGGAGCTGGCTTGGCTCAGCCTGCCGCTCGACTGGCTGGCGGCCGATGGCGCGGCGCTGGAGGGAGTTCCGGCGGCGCTGGCCGAGCTGGCGGAGATGCATGGGGTCGACCTGCTGCATCTCAACCTGCCGACGCAGGCGGCGGGGATCGCCACCGAGCGGCCGGTAATCGTCGTGTCGCATTCCTGCGTGGCGACGTGGTTCCGGGCGGTTCGGGGCACCGGGTTGCCCGCCGACTGGCAATGGCAGTTCGACCTCAATCTGGCGGGGCTGCAGCGGGCGGATGTCGTGCTGGTGCCGAGCCGCAGCCATGGCATGGCGGTCGAAACGAGCTATAGGCTGCCGGGGCGCACCATTGCGGTGCCGAACGCGGTTCACCCGCGGCCGGCGCGGCGGGCCAAGCGGCCGGTGGTCCTCGCCGCCGGGCGCTGGTGGGACGAGGGCAAGAACGGCGCGACGCTCGATGCGGCGGCCGCTTCCATCAACTGGCCGGTGATCATGGCGGGGGCCATGAAGGGGCCGAACGGCGCCGCGCTCGGCCTGATGCACGCCCATGGCACCGGCGAATTGCCGAGTGCGGAGCTGCGGGGCCTGCTGGAGCAGGCCGCGATCGTAGCCTCGCCGTCGGTCTATGAACCTTTCGGCCTTGTCGCGCTGGAAGCGGCGCATGCCGGCGCGGCGCTGGTGCTCGCCGACATCCCGACCTATCGCGAGCTCTGGCCCGATGCGGCGGCACTCGTGCCGGCAAGGGACCCGGACGCCTGGGCCGAGGCGATCAATTCGCTCGCGGCAGACGAGGCGCGGCAGCAGGCGCTGGCGGCGGCCGCGTGCCGGCGAGCCGAGGCGTTTGCCCTCGAGGCGCAGTTGGACGGCGTGCTCGGCGCCTACGCAACCGCGATGGACCGTCCCGCAGGACGGCGGATGGTGGCGTGATGCGGTTCCTGTTCTACACCCATTCGCTGGTTTCGGACTGGAACCATGGCAATGCGCATTTCCTGCGCGGCGTCATGCGCGACCTGGTGGCGCGCGGCCATGAGGCGCTGGCGCTCGAGCCCGAGGACGGCTGGAGCCGGCAAAACCTGCTGGCCGAGCGCGGGCCGGCCGCCATCGAACGGTTCGCGGTGGATTTCCCGGAGCTGCGCAGCCAGAGCTACGGCGCGGATTTCGACCATGAACAGGCGCTCGACGGCGCGGACGTGGTGGTGGTGCATGAGTGGACGGACCCTGCCCTGGTCGCGCGCATCGGGGCCGCGCGGCGGAACGGCGGCAGTTTCACCCTGCTCTTTCACGATACGCACCACCGGGCGGTTTCGGCGCAAGGCGACATCGCGGGCCTCGACCTCGACAGCTATGACGCCGTGCTGGCTTTCGGCGAAGCCTTGCGGCAGCGCTATCTCGTGGCCGGCTGGGGACGCCGGGTCTTCACCTGGCACGAAGCCGCCGACGACCGGCTCTTCCATCCGCACCCGGAAATCGAGCGCCGGGGCGACCTGATCTGGGTCGGCAATTGGGGCGATGACGAGCGCAGCGCCGAGATCGCCGAGTTCCTGATCGAGCCGGCCGAAGCGCTGCATCTGTCGACCGACATCTTTGGCGTGCGCTATCCCGAGCACGCGCTGGCGCGGTTGAGGCAGGCCGGCATCCGGTACCGCGGCTCGATGGCCAATGCCGACGTGCCGGCGGCCTTCGCCGCGCACCGCGTGACCGTCCACATTCCGCGCCGCCCCTATATGCGCGAGCTGCCGGGCATTCCGACCATCCGCGTGTTCGAGGCGCTGGCCTCGGGCATTCCGCTGCTCTCGGCGCCATGGGTCGATTGCGAGGGCCTGTTCCGCCCGGGGGAGGATTTTCTGTTCGCGCGCTCGGGTGCCGTGATGCGGCACCTGCTGCGGGCCGTGCTCAAGGACCCGGCGATGGCGCAGTCGCTGGCGCGCCACGGGCTCGAAACCATCCGGGCACGACATACCTGCCGCCACCGCGTCGACGAATTGCTGACGATCCTGCGCGAGATCGGCGGCGCCCGGATTCAGGAAGCGCTTTCGGCAAGGGAGGCCGCCCAATGAGAATAGCGTTCTATGGCTCCAGCCTCGTTTCGTCCTACTGGAACGGCGCCGCCACCTATTATCGCGGCATGATCCGCGCGCTCGCGGCGCTGGGGCACGAGATCACCTTCTACGAGCCGGACGCCTATGACCGGCAGACGCATCGCGACATCGAGCCGCCGGAATGGTGTCGCGTGGTCGTTTATCCCGCGACCAGCGAGGCGGCGCAGGCGGTAACGGCGGAGGCCGGCGGCTACGATGTCGTGGTGAAGTGTTCGGGCGTCGGCTTTGCCGACAACGAGCTGCTCGCGCTGCTGCTCGAGGCGGCGCGGCCCGATGCGCTGCGCGTCTTCTGGGATGTCGATGCGCCGGCCACTCTCGCGGAGATGCGGGGCGCGGCGGACCATCCGCTGCGGCAGGCGCTGCGGCGCCTCGATCTCGTCCTCACCTATGGCGGCGGTGACCCCGTGGTCGAAGCCTATCGCGGGTTCGGCGCGGCCGAATGCGTGCCGATCTACAATGCGCTCGACCCGGAGACGCATCACCCGGTTGCGGCCGACCCGCGCTTTGCCGCGGACCTTGCCTTCCTGGGCAATCGCCTGCCCGACCGGGAAGCGCGGGTCGAGGAGTTCTTCCTCGCACCCGCCGCGCGGCTGCCGCAGCAGCGCTTCCTGCTCGGCGGGTCCGGCTGGGCCGACAAGCCCATGAGCGGCAATGTCGCCTATCTCGGTCATGTCGGCACGGGCGACCACAACGCCTTCAACTCGACGCCCAAGGCGGTGCTCAACATCTCGCGCGAAAGCATGGCGGAGAACGGCTTCTCCCCGGCGACCCGGGTGTTCGAGGCGGCGGGGGCCGCGGCGTGCCTCATTACCGACGCCTGGGTCGGGATCGAACTTTTCCTCACCCCCGGCGAGGAGGTGCTGGTCGCGCGGGACGGCAGGGACGTGGCCGACCACCTTGCCGGGCTGACGACCGAGCGGGCCAGGGCGATCGGCGCCGCGGCGCTGAAGCGCGTGCTGACCGAACACACCTATGCCCACCGCGCCCGGCAGGCCGACGCCATCTTCCGCGACTTCTTCGCCACCGGCAGGGAGGCCGCCGAATGAGCAAGCGGCTCGACCTCGTCTTCGTCGGCCTCGCCCTCTCCTCGTCCTGGGGCAATGGCCATGCCACGACCTATCGCGGGCTGATCAAGGGCCTCGCCGAGCTGGGGCACGACGTGCTTTTCCTCGAGCGCGACGTCGAATGGTATCGCAGCCATCGCGACCTGGCCGATCCCGATTACTGCACCCTCGCCTATTACGAGAGCCTCGGCGAGCTCGTCTCCCGCTTCGGCGACAGGCTGCGCCGGGCCGATGCGGTCATTATCGGTTCCTATGTGCCCGAAGGGGTTGATGCGATCGATGCCATCGCGGCGCTGAAACCGCGCCGGCTTTGCTTCTACGACATCGACACGCCCGTGACGCTCGCCAAGCTGCGGGACGGACGGGAGGAATATCTCGCCGCCCGGCAGATTCCGCTGTTCGATCTCTATCTTTCCTTCACCGGCGGCCCGACGCTCGAGCGCCTCGAACGGTATTTCGGGGCGCGGCGGGCGGAAGCCTTCCACTGCTCGGCGGATGCGGAGCTCTATTCGCCGATGGGCGGAGCGAAGCGCTGGGATCTCGGCTATCTCGGGACCTACAGCCCCGACCGCCAGCCGACGCTCGAACGCCTGCTGCTGGAGCCGGCACGGCGGCTGCCGCGGATGCGCTTCGTCGTCGCCGGGCCGCAATACCCGGGCGGAATCGACTGGCCCGCCAATGTCGAGCGTATCGACCACCTGCCGCCGGCCGAGCATCCCGCCTTCTACAACCGGCAGCGCTTTACCCTCAATGTGACGCGCGCCGACATGATCGCGGCGGGCTGGTCGCCCAGCGTCCGCCTGTTCGAAGCCGCGGCCTGCGCGACGCCGATCATCTCCGATTTCTGGCCCGGCCTGACGGACCT
>DASZUI010000245.1:0-21431 GCA_035547675.1 Devosia sp. | reverse complement strand
ACGCCGGCGGAGACCAGCGCGTCGGACGCCATGTGGAGGAAGGCGCCGCGCAGGTTGAGGTCGCCCTTGCGGCCGGCGGCGAAGAGCATCGCCGTGGCGCCGTTGACGAAGATGCCGATGGCCGCGACGATGATCATCGTGCCGCCGGCCACCGGCGCGGGCCGGCCCAGCCGCTGGATCGCCTCCAGGGAAATGGCGCCGATGGCGATAAGCAGGAAGACGGCGGTGAACAGCGCCGCGAGAATCGAGGAGCCGCGCAGGCCATAGGTGAAGCGGGCGGTGGGCCGGCGGCGCACCCGCACGCTGGCGGCCCAGGCCACGGCGAGGCCCAGCACGTCGCCGAAATTGTGCCCGGCGTCGGCAAGCAGCGCGACGGAATTGCCGTAAATGCCGAAGACAATTTCGGCCAGCACGAAAAGCCCGTTCAGGGCAACTCCGATGGCGAACGCCCGGCCGAAATCGGCGGGGGCATGGCTGTGGCCGTGCCCATGTTCCGCCTCGTGCTCGTCGTGATCGTGGTGGTGGTGATGCTGCATACCGCTCCGGCCCAGACCAATTTTCCCGGCTTCCAGCGATAGAACGCATGAGAGGGCCGGCGTTCAAGCGCTGTCTCAGCGAAGCGACGCGACAGCCGACGGCGCCCGGGAGGCGGGATTAGCCTAGGAGGCGAGATTTGGTGGAGCCAAGCGGAATCGAACCGCCGACCTCTTGAATGCCATTCAAGCGCTCTCCCAACTGAGCTATAGCCCCATCCTGGTTTCGCTGCCCGCGAGAACCGATCAGTTCGAAGCCCTGCGGCTTCTTGGGAACCCGCCGGGACAGAGCCCCGGCGAGCGGTGCACTACTTAGTCAGGCATGCGGCCCGACGCAAGAACTAATTGGAGGCCTCAGCACG
Organism: Devosia sp.; assembly: GCA_035547675.1. Classification (GTDB taxonomy): domain Bacteria; phylum Pseudomonadota; class Alphaproteobacteria; order Rhizobiales; family Devosiaceae; genus DASZTU01. Next base: position 20,536 of record DASZUI010000245.1, on the reverse strand, counting down.
ACAGGCCTCCGGGCGCGGGAATCAGCGCTCGTCGCCGCCGGGGCCGCCGACGTCGAAATCGAGGTCGCCGTCCTCTTCCTCGTCCTCCTCGAGGAACACGTCGCTGTCGTCCTCGCCGATATCCTCGACATCCTCGACATCCTCGACATCGGGAATCTCGTCGCCGGTTTCCTCGGCGTCGGCTTCCTCGAGCGAGACGATCTCGGGGCCGCCGGTTTCGGCTTCGTCGACCTCGATCTCCTCGTCCTCCTCCTCCTCGTCGCGCTCATAGGTCCGGCCGCGCACGCTTCCCTGCTCGAAGAAGGAGCGGGGATAGGACTTGCCGGTATAGGGCGAGACGATGGGGTCCTTGTTCAGATCATAGAATTTCTTGCCCGTATCAGGGTCTTCTCGTTTGGTACCGCGGTCGAAACTGGCCAATTTGTGGTTCCTCAGCGTGAAGGTTCGGGGCATTTGCCGGGCCAGTCCGGTAACGGAGGACCGAATAGCCTGTCAAACGCTAAATAGGAGTCCCGGCGAACCGCTAAAACAATGCGCCGCAAGGGTAGTGGTTGCGGCACACCGCGTGATAGAGGCTCGGCATATAGGAAGCCGCCCATCGGCTGCAACAGAGGGAGTGCTGCGCCGTGATCATCGCCGTCGACGGACCCGCGGCTTCCGGCAAGGGCACGCTCGCCGCAGGGCTGGCGCGGCATTTCGGCCTGCCGCACCTGGACACCGGCCTGCTCTACCGCGCCGTGGGGCTGGCGGTCGCCGGCTCGATCGAGGCGGACGATTTCGAGGCGCGCGCCGGTGCCGCGGCGCGGGCGCTCGATCCGACGCATCTCGATCCGGCGCGGCTCGGTACGGCGGAAGCGGCAATGCTCGCTTCGCGGGTGGCGCGGATTCCCGAGGTCAGGGCGGCGCTCATCGATTTTCAGCGCCAGTTCGCGGCCCAGCCGGGCGGCGCGGTGCTCGACGGGCGCGACATCGGCACGCGCATCAGCCCGGAGGCGGACGTCAAGCTCTTCATCACCGCCGACACCCGGGTCAGGGCCGAAAGGCGGGCAGCGCAATTGCGCCGGCGCGGCGTCGCGGTCGACGGCGAGGCCATCTACCAGCAGATCGCCTCGCGCGACGAGGCGGACCGCAACAATCCGGCGGGCGCCTTCTATGCAGCGCCCGACGCACACTTGCTCGACACCACGGAACTGGATATAGACGCCGCACTGCGCGCAGCCATCGCCATCGTCGAGGCAGCCCGGGCAGGCAAGGCCAGCCAATAGAGGCGCTTCCGGGCGCTTCGGGCTGAATTCACTCCTTGCGGCTTTGGTTTTGCCCCGCCGGTCCCCATATGGGGAACATCGAGGCTTCGCGCCCGGACTTCAGCCTACGGCAATTTTCGGATGAAACGCCCCCGTACCGGGCCCTTTCGAGGGGCCGGGCGTTCGTTTTGAAGCTGCCGGATCATAAACCCCGAACAACGGTACGTTGGAGACTAGATGGCACAGCAGGCTGTGACGAAAGAAGATTTCGAATCCCTCCTGATGGATTCGTTCATGGACAACGAGCCGCTCGAAGGCACCGTTGTCAAGGGCAAGATCGTCGCGATCGAGAAGGATCTGGCGATCATCGATGTGGGCCTCAAGACCGAAGGCCGCATCGCGCTCAAGGAATTCGGCCAGGCCGGCCGGGACGGCACTCTGGGAGTGGGTTCCGAGGTCGAGGTCTATGTCGACCGCGTCGAGAACGCGATGGGCGAAGCGGTGCTTTCCCGCGAGAAGGCGCGCCGCGAAGAGAGCTGGGTCAAGCTCGAAGAAAAGTACAACGCCAATGAGCGGGTCGAAGGCGTCATCTTCAACCAGGTCAAGGGCGGCTTCACCGTCGACCTCGAAGGCGCCGTGGCGTTCCTGCCGCGCTCGCAGGTGGACATCCGCCCGATCCGCGATATCGGGCCGCTGATGAATGTGCCGCAGCCCTTCCAGATCCTGAAGATGGACAAACGCCGCGGCAATATCGTTGTGTCGCGCCGCGCCATCCTCGAGGAAAGCCGCGCCGAGCAGCGCTCGGAGATCGTCCAGCAGCTCGAGGAAGGCCAGGTCGTCGACGGCGTGGTCAAGAACATCACCGATTACGGTGCGTTCGTGGACCTCGGCGGCATTGACGGCCTGCTGCACGTCACCGACATCGCCTGGCGGCGTGTGAACCACCCCTCCGAAGTGCTGTCGATCGGCGAGACCATCAAGGTCCAGATCATCCGCATCAACCATGAATCGCACCGCATCAGCCTCGGCATGAAGCAACTGCAGGCCGACCCGTGGGACGGCATCGCGGCCAAATATCCGGTGGGCGCGCGCTTCACGGGCCGGGTGACCAACATCACCGATTACGGCGCCTTCGTGGAACTGGAGCCGGGCATCGAAGGCCTGATCCACGTTTCCGAGATGAGCTGGACGAAGAAGAACGTCCATCCGGGCAAGATCGTCTCCACCTCGCAGGAAGTGGACGTGATGGTGCTCGAGGTCGACCCCGACAAGCGCCGCATCTCGCTCGGCCTCAAGCAGACGCTGGCCAATCCGTGGGAGACCTTCGCCGACAAGTATCCGGTGGGCTCGACCGTGGAAGGCGAGGTCAAGAACAAGACCGAGTTCGGCCTGTTCATCGGCCTCGACGGCGATGTGGACGGCATGGTCCACCTCTCCGACCTCGACTGGAACAAGAGCGGCGAGCAGGCGCTCGACGAGTACAATCGCGGCGATGTCGTCAAGGCGAGGGTACTCGACGTGGATGTCGAGAAGGAGCGTATCTCGCTCGGCATCAAGCAGCTGGGCAATGACCCGGTGGCCGAGGCGGGCGATGCCGTGCGCAAGAACGCGGTCGTCACCGGCCTCGTCACCGAGGTCAATGACGGCGGCATCGAGGTGAAGATCGAGGGCACGGAGCTCACGGCCTTCATTCGCCGGGCCGATCTCAGCCGCGACCGCAACGACCAGCGCCCCGAGCGCTTCGCCAAGGGCGACAAGGTCGATGCGCGCGTCACCCAGGTCGACCGCAAGACCGGCAAGGTCGGGCTCTCCATCAAGGCGCTGGAAATCGCCGAGGAGAAGGAAGCCGTGGCCGCCTATGGCTCGTCGGATTCGGGCGCCTCGCTTGGCGACATCCTGGGCGCGGCCCTCAAGGACCGCGACAAGCGCTAAGCCGTTCGCGCTTTTGGTCGTTTGGGCCCGCGCGGAAACGTGCGGGCCTTTTTGTTGGCTGTTGCGAGGGCGTGCCTGCTCCTGGATTCCGGCCTTCGCCGGAATGACGCCGGGATGGGGGCTCGGCCGTGCCGGTTCCCGACGCCGGGAGTGGGGCGCGGCCGCGCCGGTTCCGCGAGTCAGACCGGCGAAGGCCGGAATCCATGACGCGCTCCCTTCGCCGGTCCGATATCGTCTTCCTCATGACAACGTCCCGCCTTAAAAAACGCCGGGAAGCTCCCGTAGCTATTGGACGCCTATGCGACACCCGGACATGAACTGGCGGGCCATGAGCGCGCTCGATCTGCCGGCGGTCGAGGCGATCGCGGAAGCCGTGCATCCGGACTTCTACGAATCCCCCGAAGTGCTGGCGGAAAAGCGGGCGCTCTATCCCAATGGCGCGCATCTGCTCGAGATCGGGGAGCGGGCGGTGGGCTATGTGCTCAGCCATCCCTGGAAGCTGGACGCCGTTCCGGCGCTCAATGCGCTGCTGGGCGGTTTGCCGCCGGACGCCGATACCTACTACCTGCATGACCTCGCCCTGCTGCCGGTTGCGCGGCGGATCGGGGCGGCAAGCTTCATCGTCGACGCGCTGGCGCGGCATGCGGCGGCCATGGGGTTTGCCACGATGAGCCTGGTCGCCGTCAATGGCTCGGCGCCGTTCTGGGCGCGGCAGGGCTTTGTGCCGCGCGACCTGCCCGAATTGACGGGCAAGCTCCTCACCTATGACGAGCATGCGCGTTACATGGTGAAACCGCTCGGCTGACCGGGAGCGGCCAGGCGCAATGCCCTCTTTCTTGCTTTTGACACGGCTCGGGGCTAAGCCGCCGTCCTATCGAGCAAAGGCGGCGGCGGAAATGACCGATACTCCCGGGACCGAAGCCCACCAGAGGGTGGCTACGGCGCAGATCGACCGCTCGCGGCGGCGCTGGCGGCTGTTCGCGCTGCTGGCGGCGATCGTGGCGATCCTGGCGCTGGCCGGCCGCTTCGCACTCACCGGCAATAATGTCCCCGGCGTCGACCAGATCGCCCGTATCGAAATCGGCGGCACGATCGGCAGCGATCGCGACCGTACCGAGTTGCTGAAGCAGCTCGGCGACGACCCGCATGTGAAGGCGGTGCTGGTGACGATCAACAGCCCCGGCGGCACGACGGTGGGCGGGGAGGAGCTCTATGAGAGCCTCAGCGCGCTCCGGGCCAAGAAGCCGGTGGTGGCGACCGTCAACGAGCTCGGCGCCTCGGCGGCCTATATGACCGCCATCGCCACGGACCGCATCTATGCGCGCAACCTGTCGCTGGTGGGTTCGATCGGCGTGCTGTTCCAGAGCTTCAACGTGCAGAAGCTGATGGATACCGTCGGGGTGGGCGCCGACAAGATCGCCTCGGGTCCGCTCAAGGCGGAGCCCGACTTCACCAAGCCCGTTTCGCCCGAAGCGCGGGCGGAACTGCAGGGAATCGTCGGCGATTCCTTCAACTGGTTCGTGGATATCGTCGCGCAGCGCCGCGGCATGGCGCGGCCGGATGCGCTGGCGCTCGCCGACGGGCGCATCTTCACCGGAAGGCAGGCGCTGGGCGCCAAGCTGATCGACGCCATTGGCGGGGAGGACGACGCCATCGCCTGGCTCGTGGCCAACAAGCAGGTTCCGGCCAATTTGCCGGTGATCAAGCGCTATCCGCTGCCGGACAGCGGTTTCCCCAATATCGGGCGGTGGATCACCGGAGAGGCGCGCTCGGCGCTCGGGCTTGCGCCGGAAGGACCGCTCGCGCTTGACGGGCTCGTATCGCTTTGGCAGGTTGGCTCCTAACTATAACAATGTCGGTCGTGCAATGCGGCGCCAGGGGGCGGGGCGATGATCAAGTCTGAGCTGGTGCAGATGTTGGCGGCCGAAAACCCGCATTTGTTCCAGAGGGATATAGAAAACATCGTCAATGCCATCCTGGACGAGGTCGGCGACGCCATGGCGCGCGGCGACCGTGTGGAGCTCAGGGGCTTCGGCGCCTTTTCGGTGAAGAACCGGCCGGCCCGGGTCGGGCGCAACCCGCGCACCGGCGAGCGGGTGGACGTGGGTGAGAAATACGTGCCGCAATTCAAGGCGGGCAAGGAAATCCGGGAGCGGCTGAACCGCTGAGGCGTTCTTGAATAGCGCTATTCGGGACCGGAGCTTGGCTTCGCCGCAGGACCATTCATGGTGAGACGCATCCTTGGTTGGATCGTATTGGTGCCGCTTTCGGCGGCGCTGATCATATTCGCGCTCGCCAACCGCCAGCTGACGGTCATCAACTTCAATCCGCTCGCCGCGCCGTCGTCGCTCGATGCGCCGGGGATCGGCATGCCGCTGTTCCTGGTGATCTTCGTGGCGCTGCTGCTGGGCGTGGTGCTGGGCGGCTTCGCCACCTGGCTGACGCAAGGCCGGGTGCGCCGCGAAAAGCGGCAATGGCAGCGAGAGGCCGACCGGCTCGGCCGCGAGCTCGACACGACGCGGCGCAGCCAGCGGCCGGCGCGGACCAGCAGAAACGAAATCGACGACCTCGTCGACAGCAATTGATCCCCCACTAGCGCTTCCATGGCCGACAACCTCGTTATCAAGATCTGTGGCATCAAGACACCGGACCTGCTGGAGGCGGCAGTGGAGGCCGGCGCCGACATGGTCGGCTTCGTGCATTTCCCGCGCAGCCCCCGGCACGTCGATATCGACACGCTGGCGCAGCTCATTTCCGAGGCGCGCGGTCGCGTCGAAACCTCGGTGCTGCTGGTCAACCCCGACAACACGCTGGTCGCACAGGTCGCGGCGCTCGGACCCGACTGGATACAGCTCCACGGCCTCGAAACGCCGCATAGGGTGGAGACCATCCGCAACGAGGCAGGGGTCGCCATTCTCAAGGCGGTACCCATCGGCTCGCCCGAAGACGTGGCGGCCATTGACGGCTATGCCGACATTGCCGATCGCATGCTGCTCGACGCCAAGCCGCCCAAGCATGCCGACCGGCCCGGCGGGCTCGGCGTCGTCTTCGACTGGACGCTGCTCAAGGGCCTTGACCCGGCGCTTCCCTTCATGCTTTCCGGAGGCCTCACGCCCGACAATGTCGGGGAGGCCGTAAAGCAGGTGAAGCCGTTCGGCGTCGACGTTTCCTCTGGGGTGGAGACGGCACCCGGACAGAAGGATGCCGGGCTCATCCGGGCCTTCATCGCGGCGGCCCGCTCGGGCTGAGCCGCTACGCGCAAATTGAGGGAGCAAGGTCCGGTGGAGTTCGGGGCCAATAGTCTGAGAAACGGCCCCGACGAGCGTGGCCGCTTCGGCATGTTCGGCGGCCGCTTCGTGGCGGAAACGCTGATGCCGCTGATCCTCGACCTGGAGGCCGCCTATCGCGCGGCAAAGGCCGATCCGGCCTATCAGGCAGAGCTCGACTATCTGGGCCAACACTATACCGGCCGGCCGTCGCCGCTCTATTTCGCCGAGCGGCTGACCCAGCACCTGGGCGGCGCCAAGGTCTATCTCAAGCGCGAAGAGCTGAACCACACGGGCAGCCACAAGCTCAACAATTGCATCGGGCAAATCCTGCTCGCCAAGCGCATGGGCAAGACGCGCATCATCGCCGAGACCGGCGCCGGCCAGCATGGCGTGGCGACGGCGACGGTCTGCGCCAAATTCGACCTGCCCTGCACGATCTTCATGGGCGCCACCGATGTGAAGCGGCAGCGCCCGAACGTCTTGCGCATGAAGATGCTCGGCGCCGAAGTGCGCCCGGTGACCGCCGGCGCCGGCACGCTCAAGGACGCCATGAACGAGGCGCTGCGCGACTGGGTCACCAATGTCGACACGACCTATTACCTGATCGGCACGGCGGCCGGTCCCCATCCCTATCCGGAGATGGTGCGCGATTTCCAGTCGGTGATCGGCAATGAAATCCGCGCGCAGATGCAGGCGCTGGAAGGCAGGCTGCCGGATGCGCTCGTCGCCTGCGTCGGCGGCGGGTCGAACGCCATCGGCACCTTTCATCCCTTCCTCGACGAGAAAAGCGTCAAAATCTATGGCGCCGAGGCTGGCGGGCACGGGCTAGAGGTCGAGAACGGCCACGCCGCCTCGATGACCGGCGGGCGGCCCGGCGTGCTCCATGGCAACCGCACCTATCTGCTGCAGGATGCCGACGGGCAGATCCTCGAAGGCCACTCGATCTCCGCGGGCCTCGATTATCCGGGCGTCGGGCCGGAGCATGCCTATCTGCACCAGATCGGGCGGGTGGACTACCGCGCCATCACGGACAGGGAGGCGCTCGACGCCTTCCAGCTGCTGACCAGGCTCGAAGGCATCATTCCGGCGCTCGAATCGGCGCACGGGCTCGCCCTGCTGATGAAGATCGCGCCCGAGATGCGCCAGGACGAGACGATCGTGCTCTGCCTCTCGGGCCGCGGCGACAAGGATGTCGAGCAGGTGGGCAATTTTCTCGGAATGGAGATGTGATGGCTAGCCGGCTCGCCGACCGTTTCGCCAGATGCGCCGCCGAGGGCCGGCCGGCGCTCGTCACCTATACGATGGCAGGCGATCCCGATTTCGCAACCGGGCAGGCGATTCTGGACGCCTTGCCGGGGTCCGGGGCGGACGTGATCGAACTGGGCATGCCGTTCTCCGATCCCATGGCCGACGGGCCGGGGGTGCAGGCAGCCGGGCAGCGGGCGCTGGCCGCGGGCCAGACGCTCAACAAGACCCTCGACATGGTACGGAAATTCCGCGAGCGGGACGACGCGACCCCGATCGTGCTGATGGGCTATTACAACCCGATCTACAGCCACGGGCCGGAGCAGTTCATCGCCGATGCGCTCGCCGCCGGCGTCGACGGGCTGATCGTCGTCGACCTGCCGCCCGAGGAAGACGAGGAACTGTGCCTGCCGGCGCTCAGGGCAGGGCTCCATTTCATTCGCCTGGCGACGCCGACGACCGATGACGCGCGGCTGCCGATGGTGCTCAGGAACACTTCCGGCTTCGTTTATTACGTCTCGATGACCGGCATTACCGGCGGAGCGATCAAGAGCCATGCGGTGGTGGGCGCGGCGGTGAAGCGCGTCAAGGCCCATACGGCGCTGCCGATCGTGGTCGGCTTCGGCATCAAGACCGGCGCGGACGTCGCCTCGATCGGGCGGGATTCGGACGGCGTGGCGGTCGGCACGGCGATCTGCAATGCAATCCGGGACAGCCTCGACAATGGCAGGGCGACCGCCGATACCGTTGCGGCGGCGCAGCGGCTGGTGGCCGACCTGGCAGCGGGCGCGCGGCGGGCGCGGGGGTAGGCTCGCGACTTCTCCACATCGTCCCCTCGCCCCCTCTGGGGAGAGGGCTAGGGTGAGAGGAGCCGCGCCCTCAGGTCGTGCCGGGTGGCTACCCCTCACCGGCCTGCCGGCCACCCTCTCCCCAGAGGGGCGAGGGCTGGGCACTGGGTAGGTTCGCGGCCCCCTCCCTGGGGTGGTATAGATCGTTGCTCATGCCCCACCATTCCCCTTTATCCACGCCGTCATTCCCGCGAAAGCGGGAATCCCTGTTTCCGTGAACCGCCGGCGGGAATAAACGGAGATTCCCGCTTTCGCGGGAATGACGAAGCGGTTGAAGGGCGTGTGCGGAGAGAGTCCGACCGTGGCCTTGCGCCGCCGACCTGACTATATTCGCCACAATCACCATATAGGGCCCGTGGCCGGCAGGCCGGGGAGATTTCGATGAACTGGATCAACAACGTCGTCCGTCCGAAGATCCGCTCCATTCTGGGCAATAAGCGCGAGACGCCGGAGAATCTCTGGGTCAAGGACCCGGAATCGGGCGAGATGGTGTTTTATCGCGATCTCGAAGCCAATCAGTGGGTGATGCCGAATTCCGGCTATCACATGCGGATCAAGGCCACCGACCGGCTTAGGAATTTCTTCGATGGCGGCTCCTACGAGACCGTGCCGCTGCCCTCGGTGCCCGCCGATCCGCTGAAATTCCGCGACCAGAAGCGCTATGTCGACCGCCTGCGGGACAGCCGCAACAAGACCGGCATGGAAGATGCGGTGCTGGTGGCGGTGGGGCGGCTCTTCGGCCTCGACATGACGGTCGCCGTGCAGGATTTCGACTTCATGGGCGGTTCGCTCGGCATGGCGGCGGGCTCGGCGGTGATCACCGGGCTTGAGACCGCGGCCAAGCGCAAGACGCCGTTCGTGCTTTTTGCCGCCTCCGGCGGCGCGCGGATGCAGGAAGGCATCCTGTCGCTCATGCAGATGCCGCGAACGACGGTCGCCGTCATGCGGCTGCGCGAGGCCGGCCTGCCCTATATCGTCGTCTTCACCAACCCCACGACCGGGGGCGTCACCGCCTCCTATGCCATGCTGGGCGACGTGCAGATCGCCGAGCCCGGGGCGCTGATCTGCTTCGCCGGCCCGCGCGTCATCGAGCAGACGATCCGCGAAAAGCTGCCCAAGGGCTTCCAGCGCTCCGAATATCTCCATGAGCACGGCATGGTGGACATGGTGGTGCACCGGCACAATCTCCGCTCGACCATCGCGTCGCTGGTGGGCCTGCTTACCAAGGCGCCGGTGCCGGTCGAACTGGCGGCAACGGTGCCCGTGCCGAGCCTGCCGGCGCCCGCCTATGTCGAGGAGGCCGAAGGCGACGACGACCTCGTCAGCATTCCCGCCGCCGCCCACGCCGAGTAAGCCTGCCTCACACCCCACGCTTCGCCCCCCTCCCCCGTTCCCGCGGAGGGGAAGGAGTGAAAACTGTCCCGCACCGACCAGATTCTCACGCGCCTGCTGGCGCTCCACCCCCGCCTCATTGACCTCAGCCTCGACCGGATGAACCGCCTGCTGGAGCAGATGGGCCGGCCGCAGGACCGGCTGCCGCCGGTCATCCATGTGGCGGGCACCAACGGCAAGGGCTCGACGGTCGCCTATCTGCGCGCCTTCCTCGAGGCGGCGGGCAAGCGGGTGCATGTCTATACCTCGCCGCAGCTCGTCAATTTCCGTGAACGCATCCGGCTCGCCGGTATGCTGGTGACCTCGCGCCAGCTCAATGCGGCGCTCGAATATTGCGAGGAGGTCAATGGCGGCAGGCCGATCACCTATTTCGAGATCACCACCGCCGCCGCGCTAAAACTCTTCGCCGAAGTACCGGCCGATTACCTGTTGCTCGAAGTCGGGCTGGGCGGGCGATATGATGCGACCAATGTGGTCGACCACCCGCTCGGCGCGGTGATTACGCCGGTCTCCATCGACCATGTGGAATATCTGGGCTCGACCGTGGGCGTCATCGCCAAGGAAAAGGCCGGCATCATCAAGCGCGGCGCGCCCGTGGTGGTCGGGCTGCAGACGGAAGAGGGGCTGGCCTCGATCGCGGCGGAAGCGCGAAAGCTCGGCGTCACGCCCTTCGTGGCGCGGCAGGATTTCGACGGCCATGCCGGCGAGGGCAAGCTCGTCTACCAGGACGAGGCGGGCCTGATCGATCTGCCGCTGCCGGCCCTGCGCGGTCCGCACCAGATCGATAATGCGACGCTGGCGATCGCGGCGGCACGGCATTTCGGCCTGCCGCTGACGAACGGGAATATTGCCGAGGGCCTGCGCAAAGTGGTCTGGCCGGCGCGGCTGCAGCCGCTCAACGGCAAGCTCAACAAGTTGCTGACGCCCGGCCACGAGCTCTGGCTCGATGGCGGGCACAATGAGGCCGGCGGCGCGGTACTGGCCGAAGCGATGCGGGAAATGGCCCGGGCCAACCCCAAGCCGCTGGTCCTCATCATGGGCACCTTCGCCAACAAGGACGCCAGGGCGATCCTCGCGCATTTCGGCGACCTGCCGGTCCAGGTCTATACGGTCAAGATCGCCGGCGAGCGCGCCTCCTGGCCGGCGCGGCAGCTGGCCGATTTGGCCACCAGCCTCGGGCTCAAGGCGCAGCCCATGCGGGGAATCGAATCGGCGCTCAGGGCCGCGGCGGCGATCCCCAATGCGCGGGTGCTGATTTCGGGCTCGCTGCACCTGGCCGGCGAGGTGCTCGGGAAGAACGGCACGCCGCCGAGTTAGGGGTCGCACGACCTCATCCTGAGCCTGTCGAAGGATGGCCACGCGCTGCCCATGGTTCGGCAGGCTCACCATGAGATCGTGAAGGGGGACGAAAACGCCGCCGGTTTCCCGGCGGCGCTTGAATTCACGGAGACGTCAAGGCGATCAGGCGGCGACGGTCGCGTGGCTCGAGAGCCATTTGCTGAGGCCGGCCTTGGGGGTACCCGCGCCGATCTTCATGTCGGCGGCCTCGCCATCCTTGAACAGGATCATCGTCGGGATCGACCGGACGCCGTACTTCACGGTCGTCTCCGGGTTCTCGTCGATGTTGAGCTTGACGATCTTCACCTTGCCGGCCAGCTCGCTCGAAAGCTCCTCCAGGACGGGCGCAATCGCACGACACGGACCGCACCATTCGGCCCAGAAATCGACGAGCACCGGCTCCTTGGCGTTAAGAACTTCCTCGCCGAAATTGGCGTCGGAAACGTGATTGGTCATGGGAATTGCCTTTTGGGTTGTAAGCGGTGCGCTTCTTGACCTCTTAGCTGGGAATAGTCCAGCAACGGATCAACCTGGCTCACCGCCTGGTGAAAGCCTTTACTGTGTCCCCGAGCATGGCCTGCGGCAGAATCATCATGGATTCCAAGGAGGTCCACAGTATTCCCGCCTCGACCGCCAGTCCGGGGAAGAGCTGGCTTGCAACGAACGCATAGAGCCCCACCTGCATCCGGTAGGAGGCAGGCACCTCCGACACGTCCCCGGGGGGATTCGCATCGGACTTGTAGTCTACCACCAGAACGCTGTCCTTGGCCACCACCAGACGGTCGATGCGCCCCGCCAGCCGCACCGGCTTTCCGTCGCGCAGCGCCTCCATCATGAAGGGCAGCTCCGCTCGCGAATTGGGCCCGAAGAGATCGGCAAAGGCGGGATTGCCGAGAACCGACAGCGCCTTGCGGGCGAGTTCGGCATGCCGCTCCGGCGCCTCGGGCAGCAGGGCGGCGAGGGCCTTGTCGGCGACGCGCGGCCGGTCGGGCCCGGGCACGCGGCCGAGATGCTGCAGCAGCGCGTGCAGCGCGATGCCGGCGCGGCGGGCCGATTCGGCACCGATCGCCGATTCCGCCGTGCTGTCGAAGACGCGCTCCGGGCTGGCCGCCTCGGCGGCGGTGGAGGGGGTGACGACGACCATGGGCGCCGGGCGTGGCAAGGGCGAGAGCCGCAGCGGTTCTATTGCGGGCAGCGGCGCGGCGGCGGCTGCCGAGGCGGGTCCGGCATCCGATAGCGAGGGAAAGGTGAACTCGATCGGCACGCCATCGGCATCGAGGCGGGCCTCGGGCGCGCCGTGCCAAAGGGTGCGATGGACGACATCGAACCAGGTGCCGTCTAGGCTGCCCTTCTGGGTCAGGTAGCCGGTGATATAGAGCTCGTCCTCGGCGCGGGTCATGCCGACATAGAGACGGCGCCAATATTCATTGTTTTCGGCCTCGGCAGCCGCTTCCGACAGGCGCCGCGAGGCATCGATGTGCTGCGCGTCATTGGCGGCGTGAAGCAGGAAGGGCCCCGGCTCGATATCAAGGACATGAACGGGCACCCCCTTGCCTGCCCCGGCATGGGTGGCCGCGTCGGCGAGGATCACGATGGGGGCTTCGAGGCCCTTGGCCCCGTGTACCGTCATCACCCGGACGCCGGCGCCGGCCTCGGCCAGCTCGCGGCGGATCGACACGTCGCGCGCGCGCATGGCGGCGAGAAAGCCGATGAGCGAGGGCTGGGCCGCCTGCTCATGCGCCAGCGCCAAGGACAGGAACTCGGCCACCACGTCGTCCACCTCGCCGCCGAGCCGCGCATGCAGGCGGCGGAGGCCGCCCTCGCGATACAGCACCTCGGCATAGAATTCGAAGAGACGCCCGAAATCGAGCCGGCTGCGCCAGGCCGACAGGCGGGCGAAGGCCTCGCGCGCCGTGGGCAGGTCCGTTCCCTCCAGCGCTCGCCAGAGCGTCTGGCCAAGGGGCCGCGCGGTGGCGACGGCCATCAGGTCATCCTCGCTCACATCGAAAAGCGGCGAGCGCAGCAGGGCGGCGAGCTGCAAATCGTCGGCCGGGTTGACCAGCACGTCGCCCAGGGCCAGCAGGTCGAGCACGGCGATATGGCCGGTGACCCCGAGCCGGTCGGCCCCGGGCGTGGGGATGCCGCGCCGGCCGAGCGCGCGGATCAGCTCGTGGAACAGCTCCGAGCGCTTCTGGACCAGGATCAGCATGTCGTCCGGGCGCACGGGGCGGCCGCGCGGGCCAAGCGGGCGGGCGGTTTCGAGCCAATTGGCGATGCGGCCGGCGATCGCCTCGGCTAGGCGGCGGGCCGGCGACTTCGCCGTCTCCCGAGGTGCCAGCGGCCAGCCGTCGACCGGCGCCTGTGCCTCCGGGCGCATGGGCGGCCACAGGGTGACGGTGCCGCCCGCTTCGGCCCGCGCCGTCTCGTGCAGCACGCCATCGGCATCGGCGAGCACGGCGGCGCGCAGCCGCTCGTCGGCGAAAACGCGATCGACGGCAGTGAGCACGCCGGGCAGCGTGCGGAAGCTGGTCCTGAGCGGCACCTTCTCGAAGGCCATGGCCGCCTCGTGCGCCCGCTCCAGCAGATCGCCGGCGACGCCGCCGAAAAGCGCCGGATCGGCGCCCTGGAAGGAATAGATCGACTGCTTTTCGTCGCCGACGAGGAAAAGCGAGCGGGGCCGCTGGGCGGCGCTTTCGCCCGAGAAGAATTCGCCGGCGATCTCGCGCACGACCCGCCACTGCGCCGGATTGGTATCCTGGCTCTCATCGACCAGGATGTGGGAAATGCCGGCGTCGAGTTTGTAGCGCACCCAATCGGCCGCGACGCCGCCGGCGAAAAGATCGCCCAGCCGCTCCACCAGGTCGTCGAAATCGAGCCGCGAGCGGGCCCGCTTTTCGGCCTCGTAGCGCCGGGCGATCTCGGCAAGGATGTCGAGCAGCGCTTCGGAGCGGACGGCCAATTCCACGGCCTTGCGATGCGTGCAGGCTGCGAGGAGGCGCTGCTGTTCGGCCAGCAGCCGCGCGAGCAGATCGGGGTGGGCGGCCGCTTCGCCATTGTTCAGCAGTTTCTGGCGCGGCTCGCCCTCGGTCGTCAGGAAGGCCTCGATCAGCATGTCGGCCGTAGGGTGGGCGAGGTCTCCCGTCAGCTTCTTGGCAAACGGCTTTGATCCAATTTCCGCTGCTTGGCGCAGATCGCCCGGATGGAGCATCGAACCGGCGGTGATTGCGCCTTCGGCCGTCGCAAGCGTTTCCCCGGGCGCGACGCCGGCATAGGCGCGGAGCCGCGCCTTGGCCGCCAATGGGTTAGCCAGCACCAGCCGCAGATCAGGTCCCCTGGCCAGCGCTGTTTCGATGGCGGTACCGATGGAATCGTCGCTCATCAGGTCGAACAGGGTGTCGACCGCCGCGGCGATGGGCGAGGCGCCGCGCAGGCCTTCGGCCAGCACGGCCTCGCGGGTGCGGGCGATCATGTCCTCGGCCTCGGCTTCCTCGATCACCGAGAAATCAAAGGGCACGCCGGCCTCGAGCGGAAAGCGGTGCAGCACGCTTTCGCAAAAGGCGTGGATGGTATTGATCTTGAGCCCACCCGGCGTCTCCAGCGCATGGGCGAACAGGGTGCGGGCGCGCGCCAGTTCGGCCTTGGAGGGCGCGCGGCCTTCGAGCTTTTCGAGCGCGGCGGCGAGTTCGCCCGCCGGCAGCAGCGACCATTCGGCAAGGCGCGCCGAGACGCGCCGGCGCATTTCGGCGGCGGCGGCCTTGGTGTAGGTGAGGCAGAGGATTTCCTCGGGCCGCACCCCGGCCAGCAGCAGGCGCATCACCCGCTCGGTCAGCACATGGGTCTTGCCGGAGCCGGCATTGGCGCGCACCCAGACCGAACTCAACGGGTTCGAGGCCCGGCGTTGCGGGTGGGTGACGCTATCCGGCAAGGGGTCGAGCAGGCGGCGCATCATTCCTCCCCGCCGGCGGCGAGCAGCCATTCGCCGGTGCGCGCGAGATGGTCGTAGGGCCCCGGCCAATTGGTCGCGAGCGGCAGCAGGCGGGCGTGCATGGGGTGACGGTCGGAGAGCAGGAACTCGGCGATGTGGCCCTGCATCTGCCGGGACATGGCATCCACCGCTTCGCCCATGGACATGCCGTCGGGCAGGGCAAAGGGTTTGGGCTGGAACGCCTCGGGGCCGAGCCCGACCTTGATATAGGTGAGCCGGCTCGCCGCCACGGGCGGCAGTCCCTCGAAGCCGCCCTGGCGGACGATCGCCGCTTCGAGCAGCAATTGCGGGGCTTCGAGCGCCTTCATCCGCCCCGAAGCGGGGGGCGAGCCGGTCTTGAAATCGATGATCTCCGCGCTGCCATCGGCCAGAAGGTCGATGCGGTCGGCACGGCCGGTCAGCCGGAAGCAGTCGAGCAGCGGCAGCTCCCATTCGCCGCGCCGCTCGGCGTGGCGGGCGACCACTTCGCCGGCCCGGCCGCGCTCATAGGCAAGAAAGAGCTCGGCCGTGCGGCGGAAGCGCCTGAGCCAGATGTCGCGCAATTCGCCGATGGCTTCGAGCCCGGCAAAGGCCTCCTCGGCCAGGGCCGCAAGCCGGGCCGGCGCATCCGGATCGGCCGGGTCGCGACCCTCATTGACGAAGCGGGCGAAAATGTCGTGCACGATGGTGCCGCGGTCGCGCGCATCGGGCGCGGCGCCCAGGGAATCGAGCGGTTTCAGGCGCAATACGTGCCGGGCATAGATGTCGTAGGGCGAGCGGAAGAGCGTTTCGATTTCGGTGACGGAAAGCCGGCGCGGGCGCAAATGGGCGGGCGGACGCGGCATGGGCCGCGTCGCGGGCGCGAGTTCGGCCGCGGCGTCGAGGCGCTGCGCCAGATGCAGCCAGCGCTCGCCTTTCAGGCGCAGCGCCTTGGCCCAATCGCCGCCGATAAAGGCTTCGAGCCGCTGCAGCAGCGGGGAAGCGAGCGCCGGCGAGGTGCCGCGACGCAGGGCGAAGGCGAGGATCACCTCGGGCCCGCCGACCGCCATTTCGAAATCATGGGCCGCCTGCCCCTGCCGCCGCTCGGGCGGCTCGAGGCCGGCGGCCAGCCGCATGCCGCGGCTGAGCCAGGGGCCGGGGTCGGCGGGCTCGGGCCAGACATCCTCGTTGAGCCCGGCGAGGATCGTCAGGTCGGGCTGCTGCAGGCGCGCTTCGAGCCGCCCCCAGATGGCGATGTCGCTGCGGGCCGGGCGGGCGGCGCGAACCTCGCGGCCGGCCATCAGCGCGGCGAGCACCGCATCGAGCCCGATGGGCGGGAAGCCGGGGCCCGGCTCGCCGCCTTCGGCCAATTCGTCGGCCCAGGCGGCGAACTGCTCAAAGCCGGGCAGCGGGGCGGCGGCATCGGTTTCGGCGGCGGCCGCGACCTGCCTGACGGCATGGCGCAGCGCGCCGGCAAGCTGCGCGGCATCGACGACGGGCGCGGCGAGCAAACGGCAAAGCGGATCGAAGGCGGCGGCCATTGTCTCGAACAGGGCGGCGGTTTCGGCGCCTTCGGCCTCGCTGAGGCGGCGGACGGGGTGGCCGGCGCGGCCGGCGACATTGTCGGCGAGCGCTTCGCGGAGCCCGTCGAGGCCCGCAGCCGGCCGCTGGCCGCGCAGCAGGCCGAGTTCCACCAGATCGGCGAGGCGGGCGATTTCCGCGCGGGGCCGGCCGAAGCTCGCAGCGCGATGGCGGAGCAGCGCCATCAGCGGCACGGGCGCGAAGCGGCTCGCCGCCGCATCGAGCACGAGCCGGGCGAAACGCCCCGCCGGCGACTGGAAGAGCGGCGTGCCGGCGCTGTCGTCCACCTCGATGTCGAAGCGCTGCAGCTCGGCGGCGATGCGGCGGGCCAGCAGGCGATCCGGCGAGACGATGCCGATGCGGCGGCCCTGTTCGAGAGCTGCCCGCGCCGCGATGGCGATGGCGCGCGCCTCGGCGTCCTCATTGGCGGCCGCCATCACAGTGATGCCGTCGAGCGCCGCGGGGAATTCCGCCGCGAGACCCTCGCGGGCGGCGGCCCAGCCGGCCGTGTCCTCCGCGAGGGCCAGTGCCCGGCGCACCAGCAATGTCCGGGCGGGGCGCGGCTCGGGGGCCAGTTCGGCCACGGCGTCGGGACGGAGGCCGAAGCGATCGAGGAGCTTTATCAGGCCATATTGCGGATGGGCGTGGGAGGCGCGCTGCGGGTCGGCGAGCGCCTTGACCGTTTCGAGCGGCAGATCGGTATCGAGGCCGGGCAGCACGACGGCGCCGCGCGGCAGGGCCGCGATGGCGCGCAGCAGGGCGGCGGTCGCCGGCTGCGAGCCGGTGGAACCGGCGGCGATCACCGGCCGGTCGCCATGGCGCAGGGCGAGGGTCGCGGCCTCGCGGGCGAGCCTTTCATTGCGGAGCGCGACAATATCGGCCTTGCCCTGTCCGGCGAGAATGCTTGGCCAGGCGGTGAGCGCGATATCGAGGAAGCGTAGGGTCTGCTGCCAGTTTTCCGCGAGGTTTTCCGGCGCGATGGCGCGCAGGGCCGCCGCATCGACCTGCTCGATGGCGAGATCGTCGACCAGGGCGGCGAGCGAATCCGCGAGCCAGAAGATTTCGGCCGCATTGGGCGGATTGGCGAAGCCGCCCGTGCCGTCGGTCTGGCGCGCCCAGAACTCGATGAGGCGCGCGAGGACGAGGCGGCGCTCCATGGTGCCGGCGGCGGGCGGCGGCACGGGCGCGTCGAGGGGCGGCAGGAAGGGTTCCTCCTCGGGCTCCTCGCCGCCAATGGCGCGGATATCGGGGAGGAGCGCGTGGCCGAGCTTCAGGAATTCTTCGGCCAGGGCCAGCCGGGAGCGGCGGGTGGGCAGCAGGATGGTGACGTCGCTGAGCCAGAACGGACCGCCGCGCGGCCAGCCGCCGAGCAGCGTCCCGTCATGGATGCGGGCGGCAAGCGTCGGCAGGAAGGGCGCATCGGGCGCGATGGTGAAGAGCGCCTGCCGCATCAGGCCAGCGCCGCCAGCATGGCTTCGGCCCCGGCCACCAGCTGCATCACATCGGGATGGAATCGGTCCATGCGCGGATTTTGGCCGGGTGCGAGCACCCAAGTCCAGCAGAACCGTTCAGCGGTTGCGTTCCACGGTAACGGTCCGGCCGCCGCCGGGAGCGATTGCGAGCCGCACGGTGAGGTCGGCGCGGGTGAACAGCTCGGGATCGCGCTCCGGCCATTCGACCAGCACGATGGCCTCGGGATTGTCGAACAGGCCCAGTTCGTCGATGTCGCGGGGCGTGGTGAGCCGATAGAGGTCGGCGTGAAGGATCGCCCGCCCCTGCCCTTCATAGGGCTGGACCAGCGAGAAGCTGGGCGAGGGCACGTCGAGGGCCGGATCGCCGAGCAGGGTGCGGATCACCGCGCGGGCCAGCGCCGTCTTGCCGGCGCCGAGATCGCCCATGAGCAGCACGAGGTCGCCGGGGCGGAGCGTTGCCGCGAGCGCGGCGCCGAACGCCGCCGTGGCCGTGTCGTCGGGGAGGCTGGCGGTTTCGGCCGGCACTATTCGGCCGCCGTGCCGATGGCAGCGGAGGCATCGAGCGGCAGGCTGACCACGACGCGGCTGCCGCCGCCCGGCCGGCGCTCGACGCTGATGGTGCCGCCATGCAGGCTGACGAACGCGCGGACGATGGAGAGGCCGAGCCCGACGCCCCGGTCGCGCCCGGCCGGAACCCCGCCATCTGGGCGTTCGGCCAGGGCGGCGCGCATTTCGTCGCTCATGGCCGTGCCTTCGTCCTCGACGGTGAAGAGCATGCGCTCGCCACGCGGCGTCACGGCGAGCCGCACCTCGCCGCCCGGCGCCGAGAAGTGCGCGGCCGTCGAGAGGAGATTGTAGAGGATCTGCACCAGCCGCGTGCCGTCGGCGATGAAGGGCGGCAGGTTCGGCGCGATCGACACCTGCAAATTGACCGAGGTGCCACCACCCTCCTCCGGGAAGGTCGCCGCGAGGCCGGCGCGTGCCTTGTCCACCAGCTTGGCGACGTCCTGCGGGGCGGGGCGCAACTCGGCGATGCCGGCGTCCACGGTCGCCAGGTCGAGGATGTTGTCGATGAGCACGCCCAGCGTCACCGAAGAAGCGCGGATATAATCGGTATAGGCGCGCTGGCGCTCGTTGAGCGGGCCGATCTCGGGCGAGGCAAGCAGGTCGGCGAAGCCGATGATATTGGTGAGCGGCGAGCGCAGCTCGTAGGAGACGTTCTGCACGAAAGCGTCCTTGAGCCGGTCGGCGGTGACCAGCGCCTCGTTGCGCTCCTTAAGGAGGCGCGAGTAATTGGCGCTTTCCGTGACGTCGAGGAAGGTCAGCAGCTTCTGCCCGTCGGGCAGGCGCACCACGGCGTAGTCGATAAGCCGCCCGTCCGAACGGGTCAGGCGGCTGGAGCTGTCGGCGCGGGTGGGCGAAAGGTCGATCACCGCCCGTTTGAGTTCGCGCCAGATTTCCGCGCCGTCTTCGGGGAATTCGGCGGCGGCGGCGGCGGCAACCTGGTCGACATGCGGATTCTGGTCGAGGAAATTGATCGGCAGCCGCCAGAGCCCCGAGAGACGCGGATTGAAGAGCTGCAGCCGGCCATTGGTGCCGAACACGGCGACGGCGTCGGACAGCGCATTGAGCGTCGAGCGCTGCACGCTCGCCAGCGCCCGGTTCTGGCTGACGAGTTCGAGTTCGCGCGACACGTCCTCGAACAGGTAGATCACCCCGCCATCGCCGGCGGGCGCCGCCGTGACATTGAGCATGCGGCCGTCGGGCAGGTGCCATGGCGTGGTGCGGCGAGCCTTGAGCGCATAGGATTCCATGTGGCGGGCGCGCCAGCCCTGGTAGTCGGGCTCGCTCGGCAACAGGCCGTCGCGGCGCAGGCGGTCGAGCACCACCCGTTCGTCGAGGCCGGGGCGCAGCCAATCGGCGAGCTTCCAGAGCGCGGCATAGGCGGCGTTGAAGGCCACCAACTCGTGCCGGGCATCGAAGATCGCCACGGGAAGGTCGAGCGCGGCGACGAGCGCCGCAGCGCGGCTCTCGCCCTGGGCCGGCGGCGGGGCCACCACGGGCGTCGCGACGGGCGTGCGGGGCCGCAGATAGCCGGCAGAGCCCTCGCCCAGCCGGAACTCGATCAGGTCGAAATCGCCGCCGGCGAGCCCGAGCGCGGCGGTGACCGGCTCATCGCCCTGGAAGACGCCGGCGAGGTGGCGGTCCCGTGCAATGCCGTCGAGCAGGTCCGCCGGCTGGCCGCCCTTGCGGCCCAGCCGCTCGAGCAGCG
>DASZUI010000244.1:0-14153 GCA_035547675.1 Devosia sp. | reverse complement strand
CAAAACAAAAGGCGCGAAGGTCGACCCCTCGCGCCTCGGTTCGTTCAGCGGCTGACCGCGCTTAGTTTACGGTGGCCTTGTCCTCGATGGTCTTGGGAGCGGCCGTGCCGATGGCGATCTGGCGGGCCTTCTTGCTCTCGGGCAGCTCGCGCTTCAGCTCGATGTGCAGGAGGCCGTTCTCGAGACTGGCGCCGGCGACCTCGACATATTCGGCAAGCTGGAAGCGCAGCTCGAAGGCGCGCTCGGCAATGCCGCGGTGGAGGAATTCGCGGGCCTTGTCGTCGGCCTCCTGGGCCTTGGCACCCTTGACGGTGAGGCTGTTTTCCTTGGCCTCGATGGCGATGTCCCCGGCCGAGAACCCGGCGACCGCAATCGAGATGCGGTAGGCGTTATCGCCGATCTTCTCGATATTGTAGGGCGGGTAGGTCTTGGGCTCCTGGCCCACGACGCTGTCGAGGCGCGAGAACAGCCGGTCGAAGCCGACGGTCGAACGATAGAAGGGGGTAAAATCGAAGGTCTGCATGTCACATTCTCCGTGAAGCAACGTGTTTGCGACCGTTCTGCCGCGAACTCCCTGAAAGGCGAGCGGAGGGCGGAAAGGCCGGTCCCCGGACAGCCGGCGGACGACATCTATTTAGGTGCCGGAACAAGGGCTTCAACCCCGCGCCGGGGCCATGAATGGAGAATGAATGGCTCGCTCGGGCCACGTTCAGGACGGCGGCCCTAGAAGGGAAACGTGCACTACGTCTGATCGCGTCAACGGGATGCACACGATCCGGTCGCCGTCACCCGCCCCCCGCACGGCGACCGTTCAGGGAAGGCCCGCGCTCCCTCCGGACGCGGGCTTTTCTCTTTTCCGGCGCAGCGATATCCGCTCTATTCCGGCAGAACCGGAGTAGCCCGATGGACATGGCCGCAAGCAACGCGCCGACGCTGGTGAACCTGCCCACCAATCCCGTGCCGGACGGCGCGCGGGTGGCCATGTTCGAGACGCGCGACCGGATAAGGCTGCGCTATGCCACCTTTCCGCGGGGCGGGGAGGTCAACCGGGGTACGGTGTGCCTGGTGCAGGGGCGGACCGAGTTCATCGAGAAATATTTCGAGACGATCGGGGACTTCCAGCGCCGCGGCTTTCACGTCGCGACCTTCGACTGGCGCGGGCAGGGCGGCTCCGAACGGCTGATCGGCAACAGGGCGCTCGGCTATGTCGAGCGCTTCGACGATTATTGGGAGGATCTGGCGAGTTTCCACCGCGCGGTGCTGCTGCCCGACTGCCCGCCGCCCTTCTATCTCGTCGGCCATTCGATGGGCGGGCTGGTGTCGCTGTTCGCCGCCGCGCGCGACCGGCTGATGTTCGACCGGGTATTGGTGTCCGCGCCGATGGTGGCGCTCGACCGCCAGCCCTTCAGCATGCGCGGCATGGCGCGGCTCACCGAAGCGCTGTGCTTCTTCGGGCTGGGGCGGCTGCCGGCGCGGCGCAAGGGCGACGAGCTGCCTTCGGCGGACAATTTCCCAAGCAATCCGCTGACCGGCGACGAACGGCGCTATCTGCGCACCGCCGAGGTGCTCAATGCGGCGCCCGAGCTCCGGATCGGCGCGCCGACCTTCCGCTGGTCGGCGGCGGCCTTCGAGGCGATGGCGCTGGCCGGGGGCGATGCGTTTCCGGTGGCGCTCAAGACCCCCGTGCTGATGCTGGCGGGCGCCCGGGACGGCGTCGTCTCGTCGGCGGCGATCGAACAATTGGGCCTGAGGCTGCGCACCGGCCGGCACATGATGATCGCCGCGGCGCGGCACGAGCTGTTCATGGAAACCGACGCCATCCGTGCCCAGGTGCTCGCCGCCTTCGATGCGTTCATCACCGAGCAATCCGCCTAGAGCATTTCACGTTCTGATTGCATCAGAACGTCAGCTCTAAGTTCTTGAGTTGTCGCGTTTTCGAACCGGAAAAGTGGAACCACTTTTCCTGAAAACGCTCTAGGCAGGCATTCGCCTGCACCGGATTTTTGCTGTGGGCAGGTAGGGTGCGCGTTGCCCATGGTTCGACAGGCTCACCATGAGGCCGGTGGAATTGGGCGTACGTCCAATTCCTAGCCACCCGGACAACCTCCCCACCTCATCCTGAGCCTGTCGAAGGATGGGCCGCGCGCGCTGCATCCCCAGGGGGAAGCGTTCAGTGGGCCGCGCCGGCGGGTGGGACTGGATTCCGGCCTTCGCCGGAATGACGATGAGGCTAGGGCTCGGCGGCGCTCAACAAGCGAGGTCATTCCGGCGCAGGCCGGAATCCAGTCCCAGACACCTGCGGCGCCTCTTACGCGTTCAAAATGTCCAGCGCGGCCTGGTGAAGCTGGGCAGTGGCCGCGGCGAGGCAATTGCCGCCGTTTTCGGCGGGTTGGCCGTCCCAGGTGGTGATGACGCCGCCGGCGTTCTCGATGATGGGAATGAGCGGGGCGATGTCGACATTCTTGAGCGCCGCTTCGCAGACGAGATCGAGATGGCCCGCCGCGAGCAGGCAATAGGCGTAGCAATCGAGGCCGTAGCGGGTCTGCAGCGCGGCGCCGCGCAGCCGGTTCCAGGCTTCGGTCGTGCCGCTCGCCTCGAAAATCTCGGGCGAGGTCGCCGACATCTTGGCCTTGCCGATTTCCGTGACGAAGCTGGTATGGATCGGCTGCTCGGCGCCGTCGCGGCGGTAGAGCGCCACGCCGGGCAGGCCCAGGAAAATTTCGCCGGTGAAGGGCTGGGCCATGATTCCGGCCACGGCGCGGCCGGCGGCGCGAAAGCCGATCAGCGTGCCCCAGACCGGCACGCCCGAGATGAAGGCGCGGGTGCCGTCGATGGGATCGACGATCCACTCGAAATCGCCGTCGCCGACCAGGTCCGCCAGTTCCTCCCCGACAATGGCGTGGCCGGGAAAGCGCGCCGAAATGATTTCGCGGATGACGCGCTCGGCCTCGCGGTCGCCATCGGTGACGGGGTCGAATCCCGCTTCGAATTTGTTGTCCACCGACAGCGCGGTGCGGAAGCGCGGCAGCGTTTGCCCGGCGGCCGCCAGGGCGGCCTCGAGCAGGGTGGCGCGGATCGCGTCGAGGTCGATGTCGCCGGAATGCCGAATGGTCATGGAAGGCCCGCGATAGATGCCTGCCGCCTGTCTAGCCCGCCGGACGCGGCGGTGACAACGTGGGGGCAGTGAAACCAAGTGAACCTTTTTTGCAACAATGGTGCGACGATTGCCTGTGCGCGACAGTATGGAAGCTTGCCGGATCAAGCAAATCGGTTCACGCCAGTTCCTGCATGATGAGTTGACGGTATGCGAATTCGACCGGCCGATTTGAGGTCGAACCCGTTCGCCGCCATCGTTTCCTCCCTTGACTATGGGCCGCCGCGTGCGGCCCTTTTCTTTTCGGGACGGGTTTTGCGCTTTATCGGGACAGGTTTTACCGGCCGGCCTATTCGGCGGCGGCCTTCTCGTCCTCGCCCTCGCCGGCGGGGACCGGCCGGCAGAGGGCGGCAAAATCGAAACCGAGCAGGGTGAAGATGAGCTGCTCGACGAGCTGCCGCACGGCATTGAAATTGTCGTTCCGGTTGAGCGTCACTTCGTTCATGTAGAGGTGGCGGCTGATCTCGACCTGGATGGCGTGCACCCCGTGCTGCGGCCGGCCATAGGAGCGGGTGCAGAAGCCGCCGGCATAGGGCCGGTTGCGCGCCACCTTCAGGCCGGCGCCGGCAAAGACCGTCTCGACCAGGTCGATGAGCATGGGGGCGCAGGCGGTGCCGTAGCGGTCGCCCAGCACGACATCGGGCGCCGGTCGGTCGCCGGAACGGGTGAGCCGCGGCATGGAATGGCAGTCGATGAGCACGGCAACGCCGAAGGTGGCGTGCGCCTCGCCCAACAGGTTTTGCAGCGTCGCGTGATAGGGCTGGTAGATGCCCTCGATGCGCATGCGCGCGTCGTCCAGCGTCAGCCGCTCGCGATAGATCGGCTTGTTCTCGGCGACGACGCGGGCGAGCGTCCCCAGCCCCGCGGCGACGCGCGGGCTCGTGGTATTGAAGCGCTCGGAGAGCGGCTCCACGAACATCTGGGGATCGAGCTCCCAGGGCTCGCGGTTGACGTCCAGATAGGCGCGGGGGAAATGCGCGCGCAGCAGCGGACAGCCCAGATGCGGCGCCCGGCCGAAGAGCTCATCGACGAAGGCGTCCTCCGACTGGCGGATGGACAGATGGTCGAGTTGCGTCATGGCGAGGAAACGCGCGGGATAGACACATCCCGAATGGGGAGAGTTGAACACCAGAGGCGCCGTGACCCGGCGCGGTCTGATCGTCTCGAAAGCCGGCTTGTCCCAGTAGTCGGACTGCACCTCGCTCCTCCGAAGCCCCGTTCACCGAAAGCGGCAAACGGAGATTGTCGCGGCTATGTTCCCGCTGTCGTCAAATTGCAATCTGCCCCGCACAAGCCCGCTTGTCCACAGGGGCGAAAGCCTATCCTCATGGAATCGCGAAGAGTTGCGCCGGCGCAAACTTCGATTAAACATCCCTCCGTTAGGGTGCGGCGGAATCGGGGCGGTCGCCCGCGCGCGACGGCCCGGCAACCGGATTATGAGGACGCGATGAAGCGAATCCTGCTCGCGGAAGACGACAACGATATGCGCCAGTTCCTGACACGGGCGCTGAAGAACGCGGGCTATGAAGTCGTGTCCTTCGACAATGGCCGGTCGGCCTATGAGCGGCTGCGCGAGGAGCCCTTCGCGCTGCTGCTCTCCGACATCGTGATGCCGGAAATGGACGGGATCGAACTGGCGCGGCGCGCCACCGAACTCGACCCAGACCTCAAGGTGATGTTCATCACCGGCTTCGCGGCGGTGGCGCTGAACCCGGACAGCGACGCGCCCAAGGACGCCTCGGTGCTGAGCAAGCCCTTCCACCTCAAGGATCTCGTCAACGAGGTCGAGCGGCTGCTGGCCGCCTGAGAGGGCTTGGCCCGCAAACGCTCTTGACCGACGGGCGGGTCTATGGTCTATCCCCGCGCTACGCGAACGGCGCTCCGCGCCGCCCGGAGATGGGTGTATAGCTCAGCGGGAGAGCACTACCTTGACATGGTAGGGGTCACAGGTTCAATCCCTGTTACACCCACCATCTCCACGTAAATCCTTGATTTTCTGGTATTTCAGGGGCGCATCCAGTGCGTCAGCGTGACGCCTTGGCCGGCGTCCAGCAGCTCGAAGCGGCGCGGCTGGAAGCCCGCCGCGGCGAGCACCGTCCGGGGATGGCCCTCTGGAAAGCAGGGGCGGCCGCCGGGCAGGGCGGCGGTATTGGCCTCCGCCAGCTCGAAGCGGTCGTAAAGCGGCAGGAAGGCATCGAAGACCCGGGTGCCGCCGGTGACGGCGATGGTGCCTTGGGCGACCCCCAGATGGGCGAAGAGGTCGGCAAGCGTCGCGCCTGCCGGATTGTAGAGGGTCGCGCTGGCGTCCTCGGGATCGGGCGCGATGGCCGCGACGGCGCCGGTGAAGACCAGCCGGCGGCGGCCCGAATTGCCGTGGCGGCGGTGGCCTTCGCGGCCGAGCACGACGAGCACGCTTTCGTCCAGCGCGGCCTGGAAGCGGCGCCAGTCGGCATCGTTGCGCAGGCTCGCGGGCATGGTGCCGTCGGCGGCCGAAATCATGCCGTCGGCCGAAACGATGGCATGGCCGACGATCACGATGCCCGCCGGCAGGCCGGCTTTCGACAGCACGGATGGAGGCATCGGGCTTTCCCTCTTGGACGGCGCGGTGATCGGCCGCCTCGCCCCCGCCCGTCAAGAGCCTGCGCCGCGCCGGATCAGACAGAAAAATACCGCTGGCCGGTTTACCTCCGGCGCGAGGTGCGTTATCTACGCCGCCACATCGCAGCCTGCACAGGCGGCGTCCCGACGGATGGGTGTGTAGCTCAGCGGGAGAGCATCGCCTTCACACGGCGGGGGTCACAGGTTCAATCCCTGTCACACCCACCATCCGGCCAGACAATTGCCGGCATCTATTCCGCCCTTCCGGCGCCGGTCCGTGCTAAGCATGTGGCGGCGCCGCCATGTGCAATGCGGCAGCCCAAAACGAGCGTGGAGCCGTGCAGTGAATACCAAGAGCATCGCAGTGCCTGTGGCCGGTCGTGGAAACGGCAAGGCCAGGCGCGCCGGTCACCCCGCTTCGCTGGGTGACGAACACCGGGTCGGCGGACTGGTCGGCGAGCCGCGAAAGACCGTCGCGGCGGCCGCCGAACCGGCCACCAGCGCCTACCGGGTCGGGCAGCGGCTGCGCCTCAGGGGCGGCGGCAACAGCCTGATGCGGGTTGCCTCGATATGCGAGGTGATCGCCGTGATGCCGCACGAAACCGGGCCGTTCCTCTATCGGGTGCGCAGCGACATGGAGCAGTTCGAGCGCATCGTGTCGGAGGCCGATCTGGCCCTTGCCGAATAGGGCATGGATCGATTTGTGCGCTGGCGGCTTGTAATGGCGTTCCCGAGGGCGCATATCGGCAGCGCGTTTCGCATTTCTCGCGCTATCTGAAACGGGCGGCATGGCCGTCCTGATTGGCTACCTCTTGATGCCACCGGAACGTCTAGACCCGCCAGGACATGTCGTCCGGCGGGAACCGTTCTGTCGCGCGGGCTAAGGACCTCGCGCGGAACGCTATCGAAAGTAGTCTCATGGCCATCAATGGCACCGTTAAATTCTTCAATTCGACCAAGGGCTTCGGCTTCATCCAGCCGGAAGACGGCAGCAAGGACGCGTTCGTGCATGTCACGGCGCTCGAGCGCGCCGGCATCTCCGGCCTGGCCGAAGGCCAGAAGGTCTCCTACGACCTCGAGAAGGGCCGCGACGGCAAGGTTTCGGCGACGAACCTGTCGATCCTGCGTTAATCCTTGAGTTGTCGCGTTTTCGAACCGGAAAAGTGGACCCACTTTTCCTGAAAACGCTCCGGATATCGGCCGCTGCGGCGGCCATGCCTTTCGAATTGCGATGCCCCGGCTCAACGCCGGGGCATTTTTTTCGTCCGCAGCGCGCCTTGCACAGGCGCGCGCAAGCCGACTGATTGACCTTCCCGGCGCGCCGCTGTTAGCTGTCTTTAACGACAAAAAACGCCCGGTCAGGGCGAACGTCAGGGGCGGGAGGATGCCATGGAAGCGGGCGCTGTACTGCTGGCCGGCGAAGGGATTTCCAAGAGCTTCGGACCCGTGCAGGTGCTGTTCGGCGTCGACTTCGCGCTGCGCGCCGGCGAGGTGCATGCGCTGATCGGCGAGAACGGGGCCGGCAAGTCCACCCTGATGAAAATCCTGACCGGCTATGAGCAGCCGAGCGCCGGGCGCGTGCTGGTCGATGGAGAGGCGAGCGTGCTGCCGGGGAGCGCCGAGGCCGAGCATCGCGGCATCGTGCTGATCCACCAGGAATTCAACCTGGCCGAGCAATTGAGCGTTGCGGCCAATATCTTTCTCGGCCGCGAATTGCGGCGCGGCCTGCTGCTCGACGTCAGGGCCATGCATGCGCGCGCGGCGCAGCTTTTGGCCGAGCTCGAGACGCATATCGATCCGGGCCGGCCGGTTTCCGAGCTCTCCGTGCCGGAAAAGCAGATGGTCGAGATCGCCAAGGCGCTGGTGCGCGAGGCCCGCGTATTGGTGATGGACGAGCCGACGGCGGTGCTCACCGCGCGGGAGTCCGAAGTGCTGTTCCGGCAGATCGCGCGGCTCAAGGCGGGAGGGGTGGCCATTCTCTACACCTCGCACAAGCTGGAGGAGGTGAAGGCGATCGCGGACGTGGTCACGGTGCTGCGCGACGGCCGCCATGTCATTACCGCGCCGACCGCCACGCTGAGCGTCGACCAGATGGCGACGCATATGGTGGGGCGCGACCTCTCGGACCTTTTCCCGCCCAAGACGATCGTTGCCAAGTCCGAGACCGTGCTCGAAGTGGCGCATCTGAGCGTGCCGGGGCGGGTGACGGATGCGTCGTTCACGCTGAAGCGGGGCGAGGTTTTGGGCTTTGCCGGGCTGGTGGGCTCCGGCCGGACCGAGCTGATGGAAGGCCTGGTCGGGCTGAGGCCGGCGCAGGGCGTCGTCAAGGTCAAGGGCAGCCCGGCGCGCATCAAATCGCTGGAGGATGCCTCGCGCCTCGGCCTCGCCTATCTCACCGAGGACCGCAAGGGTCACGGGCTGCTGCTCAACATGTCGATGCGGCAGAACCTGACGCTGCTCGGGCTCGACCGCTTCGCGCATGGGCTGATCGACGAGAAGGCGGAGGAGCGGGCGCTCGACGGCGCGATCCGCGATTTCGACATTCGCGGCAGCCGGACGGTGCGGGTGGGCAATCTTTCGGGCGGCAACCAGCAGAAGCTGCTGCTGGCAAAGACCATGCTGGTCGAACCGGAGATCGTCATCATCGACGAGCCGACGCGCGGCATCGATATCGGCACCAAGCAGCAAATCTACGGGTTCATCGACAGGCTGGCGCGGGCGGGCAAGAGCGTCATCGTCATCTCGTCGGAAATGGCGGAGGTGATCGGCCTCAGCCACCGCGTCATCGTCATGCATGCCGGCCGGATCGTGGGGGAACTCGAAGGCGAGGCGATCGGCGAGGAGCAGATCGTGCGGCACGCCATGGGCATCGAGGGCATGGGTATCGAAGGGAAGAAAACCGCATGAGCAATGTGGCAACCGCACCGGCGGGCAATCGGCAGCGTCCGCGCTTCCGGCTGAGCGTGCTCGGGCCGCTGATCGCGCTGGTGCTGCTGATCATCCTCGGCGCATCGCTCAACGGCAATTTCCTCAGCGTCGGCAATGTCGCCAATGTGGTGGCGCGCTCGGCGACGATGGGCATCATCGCCATCGGAGCGACCTTCGTCATCACGGCGGGCGGGCTCGATCTTTCCGTGGGCTCGATGGCGGCCTTCATCGCCGGGGTGATGATCATCGTCATGAACGCGCTGGTGCCCTCGCTCGGCACGGGCTGGGGCGTCGTCATCATCGGCATGCTGGTGGGGCTCGCCATCGGGGCGATTGCCGGCGGCATCAACGGGGCGCTGATCACGGCGGGGCGGATCGAGCCCTTCATCGTCACCTTGGGCGCCCTCGGCGTCTACCGCGCGCTCATCACCTTCCTCGCCAATGGCGGCACGCTCAACCTCAATTTCCAGGTGGCCGACACCTATGGGCCGGTCTATGGCGGCAATGTCTTCGGGGTGCCGGTGCCGATCATCGTCTTCGCGGTGGTCGCCATCATCGCGGAGATCGTGCTCAGGCGCACCCGCTTCGGGCGGCATGTAGCGGCGATCGGCTCGAGCGAGCAGGTGGCGCGCTATTCGGCGATCAAGGTCGACCGGGTGCGGCTCGCGACCTATGTGCTGCAGGGCCTGCTGGTCGGGGTGGGCACGCTGCTCTATGTGCCGCGCTTCGGGTCGGCCAACAGCTCGACCGCGGTTTCCTGGGAACTCGAGGCCATCGCGGCGGTGATCATCGGCGGCACCATGCTCAAGGGCGGCTTCGGCCGGGTCTGGGGCACGGTGGTCGGGGTGATCATCCTCGAACTCATCGGCAACATCCTCAATCTCCAGAGCTTGATCAGCCCCTATCTGAACCAGGCGTTCCAGGGTGTGATCATCGTCATCGCCGTACTGCTGCAGCGATCGCGGCGGACGGCGAACTAAGCGTCGGATTTCAAGCAACGCCCATCAGGGCATCTACGGGGAGGAACCCATGCATCTCACGAAAACCACAGCGCTCATGGCCGTCATGGCCGCGGGCGTCGCGCTCGCCGGCCCGGCCGTCGCGCAGGACAAGACCTATACGATCGGCGTTTCGGTGCCGACGGCCGATCATGGCTGGACGGGCGGCATCGACTTCTTCGCCCAGCAGGCGGTCGACCGGCTCTCCAAGCAGTACCCGAACGTCAAGTTCGTGGTGGCGCAGGCGGCGGATTCGACCAAGCAGGCGGCCGATCTCGAGGACATGGTGACCACCCGCAATATCGACGGGCTCGTGATCCTGCCGGGAGACCCGGACGCCATGACCGCCTCGATCAAGAAGGTGAAGGACGCCGGCAAGTGGGTGACGATCGTCGACCGCGCGCTCTCCCAGCCGGGCATCCCCGACCTTTATGTGGCGGGCGACAATCCGGGCCTCGGCGCCACCACGGCGGCCTATTTCAAGAAGGCCATGCCCAATGGCGGCAATATCGTGGTGCTGCGCGGCGCGCCGATCCCGATCGACAAGCAGCGCGTCGATGCCTTCATGGACGGCATCAAGGGCACCAACATCAAGGTGCTGGACAGCCAGTTCGCGAACTGGAACCGCGATGACGGCTACAAGATCATGCAGGACATGCTGACCAAATATAACAATATCGATGCCGTCTGGGCGCAGGACGACGACACGCTGGTGGGCGTGCTCAAGGCGCTCAAGGAAGCCGGCAATACCAAGATCTGGGCGGTCGGCGGCGCCGGCATGAACCAGATGGTCAAGATGGTCGAGGATGGCAGCACGCAGGTGCCGGTCGACGTCAGCTACAATCCCAACATGATCGCGACGGCCATCGACCTGACGGTGCTGCATTTTGCGGCCAATGCGCAGGTCGACGGCAATTTCATCATCAACTCGACGCTGATCACCAAGGACAACGCCAAGCAGTTCGACTACGCGAACACCCCGTTCTGATTCGGCAAGTGGGGCCCGGCCGGCGGGCCGGGCTCCATTGCTATCGGGAAGCGAAGCGTTGCGCGGGCGTTGCGGCGTGAGTTGCCGGCCTGCCGCATTATTCCCGCCGAAGCTGGAATCCGTCTTGCCGCTGAACGCCCTATCCGGCCGGCTTTCGTCAGCGCCGGACTTCCTAGGGACCCGTTAGGCTTTGCCTGCCATGTTGCGGCCCGATTGTTGATTGGCCGGGCGGCTGAATTGTGCAAACAGGCTATTTTCGCGTATGAGCTTGGCGCGGTTTGGCGGGCGGGGCAGGCGAACCTATATTCGCCGGGCGACAAATTTGCTGGAGCGCCGGCTCAGGCGGGCG
Organism: Devosia sp.; assembly: GCA_035547675.1. GTDB lineage: Bacteria > Pseudomonadota > Alphaproteobacteria > Rhizobiales > Devosiaceae > DASZTU01. The sequence continues at coordinate 3,138 of DASZUI010000244.1, read as the reverse complement.
GGAACGGATGACCACAGCGGTTATTGAGACCGAGAAGACCAACCTTTACCTGACCACCGGCAAGCAGCAGCTGCATATCCTCAAGGATGTGACGTTTTCGCTCAACGCCGGAGAGGTGGCGGCGGTGGTCGGCCCCTCGGGCAGCGGCAAGACCTCGCTGCTGATGGTTCTGGCCGGGCTCGAGAAGGCGACTTCCGGCCGGGTCGTGGTGGCGGGGAACGACATCACCGACCTCAACGAGGACGAGCTCGCCATCTTCCGGCGGCAGAACCTCGCTATCGTATTCCAGAGCTTCCATCTCATTCCCTCGATGACGGCGCTCGAAAATGTCAGCCTGGCGCTCGAGATCGCCGAGAGCGAAAGCTCGGTGGCGGCGATCCGCGAGAAGGCGACGGCGGCGCTGGCCGAAGTCGGCCTCGCCGATCGGCTGCATCATTTGCCGCAGGCGCTGTCGGGTGGCGAGCAGCAGCGCGTCGGTCTGGCCCGCGCCATGGTGACCAATCCCAAGCTGCTGCTGGCGGACGAGCCGACGGGCAATCTCGACCAGGATACCGGCGCCCGGGTCATCGAGCTGATGTTCAACCTCGCCCGCCACAAGGGCACGGCGATCCTGCTCATCACCCATGACCCCAATCTCGCCCGGCAGGCCGACCGGCGGCTCCGCATGGAGCACGGCACGCTCACCGCCGAGGCGGCGGTCGAGGCGGCATGAGCCGGCTGGGCAACTGGTTCCGGGTCGCGCTGCTCGACCTCAGAGGCGACTGGAAGCGCTTCGGCGTGCTGCTCGCCTGCCTCGCGCTCGGCACCATGACGATCGCGGCGGTGGGCTCGGTCGGCGATGCGCTGCAGGATGCCATCGTTCGCGACGCCACCAAGCTGATGGGCGGCGACATCGAGGTGTCGCGGCCCGACCGGCGGGCCACGGCGGACGAGCGCGCCTTCTTCGAAACCCTGGGGCCGGTGGCCGAGGAAGACGATTCCAACGGCAGCGCCACGGCCGGCGACAACAGCGCCTTCCTCGACATCGTGGGTGTGGATAGCGACTATCCGCTGGTGGGGGCGGTCGACAGCCCGCAACTGCCCGATGGCGAGAAGCCGGGCACGCTGCTCGGCCAGAAGGACGGCGCCTGGGGCGCGCTGGTCAACCCGATCGTGCTCGATCGGCTGGGGATCGGCATCGGCGGCCTGTTCAAGATCGGCCAGACGCAATACCAGGTGCGCGGCACGCTGGCCTCGCTACCGGACGGGGCGGCGCGGGGCTTCCATCTCGGGCTGACGACGCTGATTTCGGTCGATGCGCTGGCGGCCACGCCCGACGCCCGGCCGCCGCTCCCCGGCATGCTGACGCAGTACCGCTACAAGATCGTCCTCAAGAACAAGACCGCCGAATCGGCGCTGCAGGACTATGCCGCGGCGGGCAAGGCCATCGCCGACAAGTTCAACGATCCGACCTGGGCGATCCGCAATCCGAAGGACGCCGCCGGGGACCTCGCCCGCTATTACGACGTCTTCACGCAGTTCCTGCTGATCGTGGGGCTTTCTGCTCTGCTGGTGGGCGGCGTCGGCGTCTCCAACGCGGTTTCGGCCTATATCACCGCCAAGCAGCGATCGGTCGCGACGATGCGGAGCCTGGGCGCCACCGGCAACCGGATCACGGCGCATTTCCTGCTGCAGCTCGGCATATTGTCGGCGATCGGCATCGTCATCGGCCTGGTGGTCGGCGGGGCGGCGACGGCGCTGGCGCTGCCGGCGCTGGGGCGGATCCTCACCGTCGACCTGCCGCCGGCGATCTATCCGGGCGCGCTCCTGACCTCGGCCGGCTTCGGCATCCTGGTCGCCTTCGCCTTTTCCTATGTGCCGCTGCTCCGGGCGCAGAAGCTCAAGCCGGCGCTGCTGTTCCGCTCGGTGGGCGGGGCGGCCGAAAAGCTCGACTGGCGCGAGCTGGCAAAGCCACAGGCGCTGGCGCCGCTGCTGATCGCGGCGGTGCTGATTTTCCTCCTGGCCTGGTTCACCACGCGCGACCTGAAGCTCGTCACCTGGTACACGGTGGGCGTCATCGCGGCCTTCCTGCTGCTCAGGGGCGCCGGCTTCCTTTTCCAGCTCGTGCTGCGGCTGATCCCGCCGGCGCCCTCGGCGCTGATCCGCAACGCCATAAGGGCGGTCTATCGGCCGGGCTCGCCGGCGCCGGTGGTCATCCTGTCGCTGGGGCTGGGGCTCGCCATGCTGCTCCTGATCGTGCTCATCGACAACAACACCCGCAACCAGCTGCAGGGCGAGGTGGCGCGCGACGCGCCCACATATCTTGCGACCGACCTGTTCCCGGACGAGGTGGACGACCTCAACAAGCTGGCGCAGACCGACAAGGATTTCGTCAAGTTCGTCGCGGTGCCGAGCTTTTCGGGCAATGTGACGGCGATCAACGGCGTGCCGGTCGACCAGATCAAGGGCGTGGGCGAAGAGGGCCAGTTCATGCTGGGCGGCAGCGACAACCGCCCGGTGCCGATCACCTGGGCCGGCGATCTGCCGCCGCAATCGACGGTGGTTTCCGGCCAGTGGTGGGGCAAGGATTATAACGGCCCGCCGCTGATCTCGCTGCGCGCCTCGACCGCCGCCTCGCTCAACCTCAAGATCGGCGATAAGGTCACCTTCAACCTCTATAACCAGCCGATCACGGCCACGCTCGCCAATACGCGCGATTTCCAGTGGCAGAGCGGCATGAATTTCATGGTGACGTTCTCGCCGCACGCGCTCGACGGGTTGCCGGGCAATTTCATGGGCGGCGTCTATGCCGCGCCGGGGCAGAGCATTCCGGTGGGGCGCAAGCTCGCCCAGCAATTCTCGGACGTGACCTTCATTCCGATCGGTGATGCGCTGAGCCAGGCAGCGGGCATTCTCGACCAGCTCTCGGCGGCGGTCGACGTGGTCGGCGGGCTCGCGGTGATCAACGGCCTGTTGGTGCTGGCCGGCACCATGGCGGCGGGCCGGGCGCAGCGCGAGGCGGACGCGGTCATCAACAAGGTGCTCGGCGCGACGCGCGGCGACGTGATCAAGGCCTTCGTGCTGGAATACGGCATCCTCGGCGCCTTCGCGGCGCTGCTGGCGGCGGTGCTCGGGGTGATCGGGGCGTGGACGATCACC
>DASZUI010000243.1:0-13989 GCA_035547675.1 Devosia sp. | reverse complement strand
CGGCGCCCGCGGCGACGCCGTCCGCCTCGTGGTCGGCCTCACCATGCTCGGCGAAGTCTTCGGCCGCGACCTGCCGCAGAACGAGGTGTTCCGCGAAACCGTCACCGCGCAGTTGAAATCGCTGTTCGAAAAGGGCGCGGCGGAGACCGTGGCCGGGGTGGCGTCGCGGTAGCGCACGGCCTCGCCACATCGTCCCCTCGCCCCAGAGGGGCGAGGGCTGGAGCGCTACCGCCCCTTCTCCAAGCACCGCGCCAGCAGGTCCGCCCAGTGGCCGATGCCGTCCGCCGTGAGGATTTCGTCCTGGCGGATTTCGATCATGGTGGAGATGAGGCCGCGCCCGTCGCCATGGTGCTCGAGCGTGTAGGTGACGCCGGCGAGGGCGGCATAGGGCTCGTTCCAGCCGATATTGAGGGCCGGCTCCTCGGCCCGCATCGCCTCGAAGACGGCGCGGGTATAGGCCGGGTTGACGCCGTGGATGAAGCCGATCGGCCAGGGACGCGCGACGCCCCTGTAGCTGGGCGTGAAGGAATGCATCGCGACCAGCACCGTCTCCCGGCCCTCGGCGGCGCGCCGGTCGAGCAGCGTGTCGATCTCGCGATGGAAGGGCGTATGGAAATCGGCGATGCGCCGCGTCTTTTCATTGTCGCCGACCTGCCGGTTGCCGGGAATTTCGGTGTCCTCGCTGACCGGCGGGATGAGGTCGGGCGCGTCGTGCCAGCGATTGCAGTCCACCACCAGGCGCGAAACCGTGGACTGGACGAGCGGCGCATCGAGCAGCTGCACCAGTTTCAGCGACACCGCCAGCGCACCCGGGTCCCAGGCGATGTGGCGGAGCCGGTCGATCAGCGACAGGCCGAGATCGCCATATTCGGGCGGAATGCGGTTGGAGGCATGGTCACAAACGATGACGAAAGGCGAGCGGCCCGACGCATTGATCGTGCGGGCCGGGGGGATGGGATTGGTCACGTTTGCGAGCTCGTTCATGCGGGACCCCAAGTGCTCAATACCTGTTTGCACCGAAAGTCCCTTAGAGCCAATGACGCACCCGCTTCTGGATTCCGGCCTTCGCCGGAATGACGAAGTGGAATTTGGCACGCCCTGCCCCCGACCCCCGGCGTCATTCCGGCGAAGGGCGGAATCCACCGCGCGCGCTGCCCACTGCCATTCGAGCACAGCTCTCACGGCCTTCTCACCTCAAATCGATCCACCGGATCGATCTGGCCTTCGGCACGGCTCGAAGCCTTCGAGGCTCCCTTCGGTCGCACCTCAGGATGAGGTAGGGACAAATTCCACGACCTCATGGTGAGGTGGGAGCGCAGCGACCCTCGAACCATGGGCCGCGCGCGCTCTACCAGCCCCCATCGAAATACAATTACATGGCGCGCGTTATGGATTCCGGCCTTCGCCGGAATGACGCCGGGGAGGGCATGGCGGTGCCACGCCACCGGCCTTCTGGTTCACGGGGAGGGGCAGGTCGGTCCCCATTCCGCCACGTCATTCCGGCGAAGGCCGGAATCCATGGCGCGCGCGGCCCATCCTTCGAGGCTCCCCTCAGTCGCACCTCAGGATGAGGTAGGGACAAATTCCACGACCTCATGGTGAGGTGGGAGCGCAGCGACCCTCGAACCATGGGCCGCGCGCGCTCTACCCCGCCACCTCGAAAATCCGGTCCAGCCGAATGGCTGGTTAGCCGGCGAGGTGTTCGGCGAGGTATTGTTTCGCCGAGAGGACGATCTTGTTGTCGACCTCGCCGATCTTGCTCCTGTCCTTGCCCGTGTAATCGAGCCGGCCGAGCACGGCGCGGATGACGTTGAGGTGGGTGCGGCGCTTGTCGTTGGCGCGCACGGCGAGCCAGGGGGCGAAATCGGTATCCGATTTCCGCAGCATTTTCTCGATCGCCCTGCTGTATTCGTCCCAGAGGTCGAGGGCCTTGCGGTCGACGGGCGAGATTTTCCAGGTCTTGAGCGGATTGTGGCGGCGCTTGTGGAAACGCACGATCTGCATTTCCCGGCCGATCGACAGCCAGAATTTGAAGAAATGGATGCCGTCATTGACGATCATCCGCTCGAAATGCGGCACTTCCTCGAGGAAATGGTCGGTCTGCGCCTGGGTGCAGAAGCCCATGACCGGCTCGACGCCCGCCCGGTTGTACCAGGAGCGGTCGAAGAGCACCGTCTCGCCGGCGGCCGGGAACCAGTCGACATAGCGCTGGAAATACCATTGCGTACTTTCCCGGTCGTTCGGCTTGGGCAGCGCCGCATGGATGTTGTAACGCGGGTTGAGATGCTGCAGATAGCGCTTGATGGTGCCGCCCTTGCCCGCCGCGTCGCGCCCCTCGAAGACGATGATGATGCGTTCGCCCGACTTGAGCAGGTGATCCTGCAGCAGCACGAGCTGGCGCTGCAGCTCGGTCAAATCGTCCTTGTAGTCCTCGGCGTCGAAGGCGTGGTCATAGGGATAGCCGTCCGAACGCAGCGCCGCCCGCTTGATTGCCTTGGGGAGGTGCGGCGCATCAATGTCAAAACTGTCATAAGAAGCGTTCATGACAGGCACCGTGCCCCGGCTTATGCGCGCGCGCAAGCCGGGGTGACGACTCGGTCCGCCGGCGATAGACGGACCACCCAGGGAGAAGGCCGATGCAGGATCGCGTTTTGCTAGCCGGGCTCGACGACAGGACGATACGCGTCTTCGCCGATGCCCTCGCCGATCCCTGCCTCGTGCTCGACCGCCGGGCGCTGGTGCTGCATCGCAATGCCGCTGCCGCGGCGCAGTTTCCCGGCGCGGTCGCCGGCCAGCCCATCGCCTTTTCGATCCGCTATCCCGCTCTCATCTCGGCCATCGATGCGGCGCGCCGCACCGGCATCTCGCAGACCGTCGAACTGCACCAGACCGTGCCCAACGAAACCTGGCACAAGGTCGTCGTGGCCCCGCTCCTCGAGCGCCCGCTCGAAACCGACGAACTGGCGCCGCTCCTCGTCGTCACCATGCACAATCTCACCGAGGCCAAGCGCATCGACGCCCTGCGCTCCGATTTCGTCGCCAATGCCAGCCACGAGCTCAGGACGCCGCTCGCCTCGCTCATCGGCTTCATCGATACCCTGCTGGGGCCGGCGGCCCGCGACCCCGAAGCGCGGGAACGCTTCCTCACCATCATGCGCGCGCAGGCGACGCGCATGAGCAAGCTCATCGACGACCTGCTTTCGCTGTCGCGCATCGAAATGCGCCAGCATGTCCGGCCGACGGGCTCGGTCGATCTGTCGACGCTGCTGCGCGAGGTGGCGGACGGGCTGCTGGCGCAGGCGGGGGAGGCGGGCGTCAAGGTGACGGTCAGCACCCCCGAAGGCGCCAGCAAGGTCACCGGGGACCGCGACGAGCTCTACGAAGTGTTCGAGAACCTCCTCGACAACGCCATTAAATATGGCGGCGACGGCGGCCGCGTCGAGGTGGCGCTCGGCCCGGTGAAGCGGCCCGGCTACGACTTTTCGGTTACCGTCACCGATCATGGCGCCGGCATCGAGGCCGAGCACGTGCCGCGCCTCACCGAACGCTTCTACCGCGTCGATGCCGACGGCAGCCGCAAGAAGAAGGGCACCGGCCTCGGCCTCGCCATCGTCAAGCACATCCTCAACCGCCATCGCGGGCTCATGACCATCAGGAGCCGCCCCGGCGAAGGCACGCGCGTGGAGGTCCTGCTGCCCAGGTGACGCCGGATCGGGGGCGGGGCAGGGGCTCGGCGCCACGGCAATTCGCGCGGGCTGCGCTACGTGCCCGGCTGCCGAACGCCCGGCGGCACCCCTCGAAAATTCGGCTAACGCAACGGCAGCGTGGCAGAAAGGCGTGACATTTCAACAACATGCCGCGTCATCTGATTGTAATCAAACTGACATGGAACAGTGAACTCATAGACATAGTTTGCGCCCGTTCATAGGGGTGGCCGGGTTCTAGAAGCCTGACGGCGCCCTCATCATGCACGGGGCCCACTGCCCCAATCCGAAAGGACAGTTTCATGAAAACCGCTCTTCTCGCCGGTTGCGCTGCCGCCATTCTCACCGTTGCTTCCATGGGGTCCGCGCTGGCCGCCGACATCACCGGCGCCGGTTCGACCTTCATCTACCCCGTTTTCGCCAAGTGGGCCGATGCCTACAAGGCCAAGACCGGCACGGGCCTGAACTACCAGGCGATCGGCTCCGGCGGCGGCATCAAGCAGGTCGAAGCCAAGACCGTGACCTTCGGCGCGACCGACAAGCCGCTTTCCGACGACGAGCTGGCCAAGAACGGCCTCATCCAGTTCCCGATGATCCAGGGCGGCATCGTCCCCATCATCAATGTCGAGGGCGTGAAGTCCGGCGACCTGGTGCTCGACGCCTCGACGCTCGCCGGCATCTATCTCGGCAAGATCAACAAGTGGGATGATCCGGCGATCGCCGCGCTCAACCCCAAGGTGAAGCTTCCCTCGGCGCCGATCGTGACCGTCCACCGTGCCGACGGCTCGGGCACTACCTTCAACTTCACCAATTATCTCGGCCAGGGCTCCAAGGATTGGGCCGACCAGATCGGTTCCGACACCGCTGTCGAGTGGCCGAACGGCGTCGGCGCCAAGGGCTCGGACGGCGTCGCCAACACCGTCAAGCAGACCGCCAATTCGATCGGCTATGACGAATACGCCTATGCCGTGCAGAACAACGTGCCCTACGCCAAGATGAAGAACGCCGCGGGCAAGATCGTCTCTCCGTCGCTCGACAGCTTCGCCGCTGCCGCCGCCAATGCCGATTGGAAGGACGCCAAGAACTTCAACCTGATCATCACCAACCAGCCGGGCGACAAGTCCTGGCCGATCGCCGCCTCGACCTGGGTGCTCATCCACAAGAACCCCGATGACGCGGCGGCCGCCGGCGCGGCGCTGAAGTTCTTCGACTGGGCCCTCAAGAACGGCAAGGCCCAGGCCAAGGCGCTCGACTACGTCTCGATCCCGGACACGGTCGTTACCCAGATCGAGGCCAGCTGGTCGGACATCACCTCGGGCGGCAAGCCGGTCTTCGCCGGCAAGTAATCGCCGATACGAGCCGGGCGGCGCCGCCGCCCGGCACCTTCACCAAGCGGGTCGAACCAAATGGCCGTGACCACTACCGGAACTCTCGATGCCTCCCAGGCCGTCGCCGAAAGCCGGGCTGCGCGGTCCAATATCGAGGATCGCATCTTCTTCGGGCTGACGCTCGCCTCGGCGATCTTCGTGGTCGTCATGCTGGTCGGCGTCATCGTCTCGCTGGTGGTGGGCGCCTGGCCGGCGCTGCAGGCCTTCGGTCCCGGCTTCGTCTGGGGCGCCCGCTGGAGCCCGGTGAAGGAAATCTTCGGGGCGCTCTCGCCCATTTACGGCACCATTGTCACGTCCATTATCGCCATGGCCATCGGCATTCCGGTGAGCTTCGGCATCGCGATTTTCCTGACCGAGCTTTGCCCGGTGCCGCTCCGCCGTCCCATCGGTGTCGCCATCGAGCTGCTCGCCGGCATTCCCTCGATCATTTACGGCCTGTGGGGCTTCTTCTTCCTCGCGCCCACCATGGCGAGCACCGTCCAGCCGGTCTTCGACGCCACGCTCGGCCGGATTCCGGTGATCGGGTTCATCTTCACCAATCTCGGCTCGGGGCTGAACCTGTTCACGGCGGGCGTCATCCTCGCCATCATGGTGCTGCCCTTCATCACCTCGATCACGCGCGACGTCTTCCTCACCGTGCCGACCCTGCTGCGCGAAAGCGCCTACGGCATGGGCATGACGACCTGGGAAGTGGTGCGCCACATCGTCATCCCCTATAGCCGCGTCGGCCTGGTGGGCGGCATCATGCTGGGCCTGGGGCGCGCCCTCGGCGAGACGATGGCCGTCACCTTCGTGATCGGCAATTCGCATTCCATCAATTCGTCGCTGTTTGCGCCGGCGACCACCATTTCGGCGACGATCGCCAACGAATTCGCCGAAGCCACGACCGGGCTCTACACCTCGAGCCTGATCGCGCTGGGCTTCGTGCTCTCCATCATCACCTTCGCGGTGCTCGGCATTGCCAAATGGCTGCTGGTCCGCGGCGAGATCAAATAGGTCCGGCCATGGCAAGCGACGTGCGGCGCAAATCTACCAATCTGCTCGCCATGGGCCTGTCGATCCTGGCGACGGTGGTCGGCCTGGTCTTCCTGGCGGCGATCCTGCTGACGCTGCTCTGGCAGGGCCTGTCGGCGCTTTCGCCGGCGCTGTTCCTCGAAAGTACGCCGCCCCCCAACGTGACCGGCGGCGGCGTCCTCAACGCCATCTTCGGCTCGGTGATGATGACCTTGGTCGCCATCATCATCGCGACCCCGATCGGCATTCTCGCCGGCACCTATCTCACCGAATATTCGCGTGGCGGCAGGCTCGCCGAAGCGGCCAAGTTCATCAACGACGTGCTGCTTTCGGCGCCCTCGATCATCATCGGCCTGTTCGTCTATACCATCCTGGTGATGCCCTTCGGCCATTTCTCGGCGTGGGCCGGCGCCGCCGCCCTCGGCCTCATCGCCCTTCCGGTGATCAACCGGACCACGCAGGACATGCTGGGCCTCGTGCCCAATGCGCTGCGCGAGGCCGCCGCGGCGCTCGGCACGCCGCGCTGGAAGACCATGACGCATGTCATCTACCGCGCCGCCCGCAGCGGCATCATCACCGGCGTGCTGCTCGCCATCGCGCGCATTTCGGGCGAAACCGCGCCGCTCCTCTTCACCGCGCTCAACAATCAGTTCTTCTCCACCGACCTCGGCCAGCCGATGGCGAACCTGCCCTATGTGATCTTCCAGTTCGCGACCTCGGCGGACTCCAACTGGCAGAGGATCGCCTGGGGCGCGGCGCTGCTCATCACCATCACCATTCTCGTCATCAATATCGTCGCCCGCGCCCTCACCGGCGGCGGCAAGCAGCAGGTTTAGGAGCCCGCCATGGACATGCTAAACGCAACTCCGGAGATGCGCGCGGCCGCGGCGGCCGCCGCCCAGCAGGGGACTAAGGTGGAGCAGCCGGTCAAGGTCGAGATCAAGGATGTCCATTTCTTCTACGCCAACGGCTTCGAGGCGTTGAAGGGCATCAATCTCGAACTGCGCGACAAGACGGTCACCGCCTTTATCGGGCCGTCGGGCTGCGGCAAGTCGACCCTGCTGCGCATTCTCAACCGCATCTACGACCTCTATCCCGGCCAGAAGGTCACCGGCCAGGTGCTGCTGGACGGCCATGACATTCTCGGCCGCAACGAAGACCTCAACCGCCTGCGCGCCAGGATCGGCATGGTGTTCCAGAAGCCGACGCCCTTCCCGATGTCGATCTATGAGAACGTCGCTTTCGGCATCCGTCTTTATGAAAAGGTGTCGAGGTCCGAAATGGACGGCCGGGTCGAGGCGGCGCTGCGCAAGGCGGCGCTCTGGCCCGAGGTCAAGGACAAGCTCAACCAGTCGGGACTGGGCCTGTCGGGCGGCCAGCAGCAGCGCCTCTGCATCGCCCGCGCCGTCGCCGTCAAGCCGCAGGTGCTGCTGCTCGACGAGCCGGCCTCGGCGCTCGATCCGATCTCGACCGCCAAGGTCGAAGAGACGATCGAGGAGCTGAAGTCGGACTATTGCATCGCCATCGTGACGCACAACATGCAGCAGGCGGCCCGCGCTTCCCAGTACACCGCTTTCATGTATCTGGGCGAGCTTATCGAATTTAATCGCACTGAAGAGATCTTCACCGCTCCTGCCAACAAGCGCACGCAGGACTATGTGACCGGCCGCTTCGGCTGACCGGCGCTTTCGAGAGGAACCCGAAATGGCGTTCTCCAGCCAGGAGCACACCGTCACCTCCTATGAGGAGGAACTGACCCATCTTGCCGAGTCGATCGCCGAAATGGGCGGCTTGGTCGAAGCCTCGCTGTCCAACGCGACGCTCGCCTTGCTGCGGCTCGACCATACGCTCGCCCAGGCGACGATCTCGGCCGACAAGCAGATCGACGCCATGCAGCGGCGCATCGACGAAACCGCCGTGTCCATGATCGCCCGGCGCCAGCCCACCGCGGTGGACCTGCGCGCCATCATCACCGCGATCCATGTCGCCAACGATCTGGAGCGGCTGGGCGACATGTCCAAGCAGATCTCGCGCCGCGCCATGCAGATCGAAAATCTCGGCCTCGCGCCGAAGTTCTACAATGGCATCAAGCATATGAACGATCTGGTGCTGCGCCAGGTCAAGGCGGCGCTCGATGCCTATTCCACCCGCGACTCGGCGGCGGCGGTCGAAGTCTGCAACCATGATGACGAGGTCGATGCGCTCTATACCTCGCTCTTCCGCGAACTGCTGACCTACATGATGGAAGACCCGCGCGTCATCACGCAGTGCACGCACCTGCTGTTCTGCGGCAAGAGCCTGGAGCGCGCCGGCGACCACGCCACCAATATCGCCGAAGCCGCCTATTACCTGGAGACCGGCCGGCAATTGTCGGCCCAGGTCGAGGATCTGCACCGCCAGCAGATCAAGGAATGATCGGGCGCGGGCGGCGGCCAGTGCCAAATCCGTAAGCCTGGCGGGCTCCGGCCGGCCCGGCGGCGAGACCAGACCTGTGCGGCCGGGCGCGGCCCGGTTCGCCGCCTTCGATGACAAAGAGCCGGGCGGCGGAGCCGCCGCCTGGGCAATAACCCCTCCGAGAGCTCAACGATGCCAGCCAACATCCTTGTCGTAGAGGACGAAGCCGACCTCACGCTCATGATGCGTTACAATCTGGAGGCCGAGGGCTTCCGGGTGCTCGTCGCCCATAGCGGCGACGAGGCGGCCGAGATCATGCGCGAAACGCTCCCCGACCTGATCCTGCTCGACTGGATGCTGCCGGGCCTCAGCGGCATCGAACTCTGCCGCCGCTGGCGCGCCCGCGAGGAGACGGCGCGGGTGCCGATCATCATGATCACCGCCCGCGGCGAGGAGGAGGAGCGCATTCGCGGCCTCGCCACCGGCGCCGACGACTATGTGGTAAAGCCCTTCTCGCTGCCGGAGCTGCTGGCGCGCATCAACGCCCTGCTGCGCCGCGCCAATCCGCAGCTCGTCACCAATGTGCTGAAGGCAGGCGATCTCGAGCTCGACCGCACCAGCCACCGCGTCCGCCGCAATGGCCGCGAAGTGCATCTGGGGCCGACCGAATACCGCCTGCTCGAATATCTGATGCGCCACCCCGGCCGCGTCTATTCGCGCGAGCAACTGCTCGACGGCGTCTGGGGCAATGACGTCTATGTCGACGAGCGGACGGTGGACGTGCATGTGGGGCGCCTGCGCAAGGCTATCAACCGCGGCCGCAGCCCCGACCCCATCCGCACCGTCCGCGGCGCCGGCTACGCCTTCGACGAGCGATTCGCGGCGAACTGAGCTGCCGATCTTGCCGCTGCGTGGAGCCGATGTTAGATATTGTCTGACATCGGAGACACACATGTCCGCCCCCCAAAAGATCATTACGACCAGCGTCAAGAAATCGGGTGGATCGCTGGTGCTGACCGTGCCGGCGCCGGCCCGCGATGCGCTCAGGCTGGCGGAAGGCCAGCAGATGACGGTCAGCGTCGAAGACGGCAAGCTGGTCTACGAAGCCGCCCCCAAACGCCGTCGCGCGAAATACACGCTCGAACAACTGCTCGCTCAGTGCGATCCGGACGCGCCCCTGACCGAGGAGGAGCGCAACTGGCTCACCGCCAAGCCCGTCGGCGGCGAGCTTTGGTAAGAAAACAGGCCCCCGACGCCGGGGACATCTACCACCTGGACCTCAGTCCGTCGGCGGGGCGCGAGCAGGCCGGCCCGCATTATGCGGTCGTCGTGTCGCCGCGCGCCTATAATGAGGTCACCCAGCTCCCGTTCATGGCCCCGGTCACCACCATGGGCCGGGGCTCCCGGTTCGCCGGCTTTGCCGTCAACCTGATCGGCACGGGCTTGTCCGTCACCGGCGTCATTCAAGTCGACCAGATCAAGGCGATCGACATCCTTGCGCGTGGCGGGCGCCGGACAGGGCAGCGTTTGCCGGACTACCTGCTGGAGGACGTGCTGGCCCGTTTCGCCGCGATCTTCGGCTTCTCCCTCGATGCGGAAGGCTAGGCTCTACCGCCGCTTCTTGTCGATCTGGTGGTAGGCGCGGCGGGAGTGGAATTCGCAATAGGGCTTGCCCTCTTCCGAATGCTGGCCGCAGAAATAGAAGTCGGGCAGCAACGGGTCGCCGATCGGCCATTTGCAGGTGTGCTCGTTGAGCTGCAGCAGGCTGAGCCGCTGGTCCTCCGGGATGAACAGCTCGGCAGCCTGCGGCACATGCAGCGCCTCGACCTCGATGTCCTCGGAAATCTTGAGCGCGGTCGCCCCGATCATCGGCGCGGCGCCGCCCATCCGCGGCTTGGCCGCCCCGGACGAGAGGGCCGGACGCCCGCCCGAAGACGACGAGGAAATCCGGCGCGGCGGCGCCGTGCGCGGCGTCGTCCTGACGCGCGGCGCGGCGCTGGCCGGCTTGGCCCGCCCGGAAAGCTTCAGCCTGTGCACCTTGCCGATCACGGCATTGCGCGTCACCCCGTCCCCCAGCTCGCTGGCGATCTGGCTGGCGGAAAATCCCTCCATCCAGAGCTTCTTCAGCAATTCGACGCGCTCTTCGGTCCAGCCCATCACTGGCATCTCCTGGCCTAGATTTGGACAGAATCCCCCCTACCCCTGCCAAGAAGCCTCAGCAGCCAGCTACGCTACGCGTCGTGGGTCGAAGGGTTCCGCCACACGAGATATCGTGTCCCAACGGTTCGGATACTACACGGGGCCAAGAATCTGTGACAAGAGTCGCCCTCTGATTTCCCCGTGCAAAACCCTCTTGAATCAGCGGGTTTACGGAAACTGAGTCAAATCAGCCACTTGGCCCGGCCAGATTGACTTGCCGGGCCCCGGGCGGCATATTCCGGGGACCAACGCGCTGCCCACGAGCTGCGCGTTTTTGGTTTTTGTGGCCCAATTTCAACACTCGCGTTGAGGAAGTCCCCATGTCCGCGCTCTATGGCACCTATGCCCGTTCCGATCTCGCTTTCGAACGCGGCGAGGGCGTGCGCCTGTTCACCGCGGACGGCACCTCTTATCTCGATTTCAATTCGGGCATCGGGGTGAACGCGCTGGGCCATGGCGACCCGCATGTCGTGGGCGCGCTCAAGGCCGCCGCCGACAAGGTCTGGCACACCTCCAATGTCTTCACCATTCCCGAGCAGGAGCGGCTGGGCCAGCGGCTGGTCGACGCCACCTTCGCCGACTCGGTGTTCTTTACCAATTCCGGCGCCGAGGCGGTGGAATGCGCCATCAAGACGGCGCGGCACTATTTCTTCGCCAAGGGCGAGCCGGACCGCTACGAGATCATCGCTTTTACCGGCTCCTTCCATGGCCGGACGCTCGGCACCATCGCCGCCGGCGGCAATCCGCATTATACGGAGGGCTTCGGCCCCGTCCTCCCCGGCTTCAAGCATCTGGCGCCGGGCGACCTTGCAGCCGTCGAGGCGCTGATCGACGAAAAGACCTGCGCCATCCTGGTCGAGCCGGTACAGGGGGAGGGCGGCGTCACCGCGCTGCCGGTCGAATTCCTCAAGGGCCTGCGCGAGCTTTGCGACAGGCATGGCCTGCTGCTGATCCTCGACGAAGTGCAATGCGGCTATGGCCGCACCGGCAAGTTTTTCGCCCATGAGTGGGCCAATATCGAGCCCGACATCATGGCGGTCGCCAAGGGCATCGGCGCCGGCTTCCCGCTCGGCGCCTGCCTCGCCAAGGGCGAGGTCGCCCAGTCCATGGTGCCCGGCACGCATGGCTCGACCTATGGCGGCAACCCGCTCGCCTGCAGCGTCGGCAACGCGGTGCTCGACCGCATCCTCGGGCCCGGCTTCATCTCCAATGTGGACATGATGGGCCAGCGCCTCGCCTGGCACCTGCAGCAATTGCAGCAGCGCTATCCGAACTACATCATCGAGGTGCGCGGCAAGGGCCTGATGGCCGGCCTCAAGATCACCCCGCCGGTGCGCGATTTCGTCAACCGGCTGCGGCGCGATCACCACCTGCTGGCGGTCGCGGCGGGCGAGAACGTGCTGCGCCTGCTGCCGCCGCTCGTCATCACCGAGGACGATATCGTCGAAGCCATCGAAAAAATCGCCGCCGCTTTCGACGCCCTCGACACGGAAGCCGAAACCACGCCGGCCATCGACTGAGTCGCGCCTTTCGCGCGGCTGGCCCGCTAACCAACGGACCTGCCATGAATGTCCAGAACACGACCAGCCCGCGTCACTTCCTGACGCTCAACGATTTCACCGTCGAGCAGCTGCGCGCCATGCTGGCGCTCGCCGCCGAGCTGAAGCGCCGCCTCAAGGCCGGCGACCGGCCGCGCCTGCTCGAAGACAAGATGCTGGCGATGATCTTCGAGCGCCAGTCGACGCGTACCCGCGTCAGCTTCGATGTCGGCATGCGCCAGCTCGGCGGGGAAACCATGTTCCTCTCCGGCAACGAGATGCAGCTCGCCCGCGAGGAAACGCTCTCCGACACGGCGCGCGTGCTGTCGCGCTATGTCGATGCCATCATGATCCGCATCCTCGACCATGACGATTTGCTGGAGCTGGCGGGCGCCTCCTCCGTGCCGGTCATCAACGGCCTGACGCGCCGCGCCCATCCCTGCCAGGTGATGGCCGACGTGATGACCTATGAGGAGCATCACGGCCCCATCGAGGGCAAAAAGGTCGCCTGGGTAGGCGACGCGAACAATGTGATGGCCTCCTGGGTCCACGCCACGCGCCTCTTCGGCAATACGCTCACCATCGCCTGTCCCGAGGAATTCGGCCCCGACCAGGCCATGCTCGCCGACATTCGCCGCGCCGGCGCCGCCGTGAAGGTCACCGACGATCCGAAGGAGGCGGCCGACGGCGCCGACCTCATCGTTACCGACACCTGGGTGTCCATGGGCGATACCGACGCCAGCGAACGGCGCAAGGTCTTGAAACCCTATCGCGTCGATACCACTCTCATGGGCCGGGCCAAGGCGGACGCCCTCTTCATGCATTGCCTGCCGGCGCATCGCGGCGACGAAGTGACCGACGAGGTCATAGACGGGCCGCAATCGGTCGTTTTCGATGAAGCCGAAAACCGCCTCCACATACAAAAGGCGATCCTGTGCTGGTGCTTCGGGATCGAAAAGCTTGAATGACGGAACTGCAACTGCAAAGCTTTGGCCTCGATCGCCCCGAAAGCGGGGACGACGTGGCCGTGCCCTTCGCGCTGGAGACGCTGGATAGCCGCGGCCGCTTCGTGCGGCTGGGCGAGGCGCTCGACACCATTCTGTCGCGGCATGATTATCCCGAGCCGGTGGCCCGCCTGCTGGGCGAGGCGGTGGTGCTGGCTACGCTCATCGGCTCTTCGCTGAAGTTCGAGGGGCGCTTCATCCTGCAGACGCAGACCGATGGGCCGGTGAGCCTGCTGGTGGTCGACCTCGACGCGCCGGGCGGCCTGCGCGGCTATGCCCGCTTCGATATCGAGGCGCTGGACAAGGCCGTTGCCGAAGGCCGGACGCTGCCGGGGCAATTGCTCGGCAATGGCCATCTCGCCATGACGGTCGACCAGGGCGCCGACATGGACCGCTACCAGGGTATCGTGGCGCTCGAAGGCACCAGCCTCGAGGAAGTGGCGCATGGCTATTTCCAGCAATCCGAGCAGATTCCGACCATGGTGCGGCTGGCCGTCGCCGAGATCACCCGCCGCGGCGACCATCGTCCGCATTGGCGCGCCGGCGGCGTGCTGGTGCAGCATCTGCCCCCGCACGGCCAATCCGTGATGGCCGACCTGCCCGGCGATGGCGATTTCGCCAATGCCGAAACGGCCGATCCGGATTTCGTCGAGGACGACAAGTGGACGACCGTCAAGGCGATGCTCTCGACCCTGTCGGATGCCGAGCTGGCCGACCCCGACCTCTCCGCCGAGCGCGTGCTGTTCCG
>DASZUI010000242.1:0-12175 GCA_035547675.1 Devosia sp. | reverse complement strand
TTCGCGCAGAACCTCGATTTCAAGAAGCTCGACGTGGTCACCTTCTCCTGGCAGAAGGCGCTGGGCGGGGAGGCCGCGCATGGCATCCTGATCCTCGGGCCACGGGCCGTGGAACGGCTCGAAACCTATAAGCCGGCCTGGCCGCTGCCGAAGATTTTCCGCCTCACCAAGGGCGGCAAGCTGATGGCCGACGTGTTCGAAGGCGCGACGATCAACACCGTCTCCATGCTCTGCATCGAGGACGCGGTCGACGCCATGGAATGGGGCAAGTCGATCGGCGGCCTCAAGGCGATGCAGGCTCGCGCCGACGCCAATTTCAAGGTGCTTTCCGACTGGGTCGCCAAGTCGGACTGGGCGGCCTTCCTCGCCGAAAAGCCGGAGACGCGCTCCAATACGTCGGTGTGCCTCGTCATCAAGGACAAGGACATCGTGGCACTCGATGCGGACAAGCAGGCGGCTTTCGCCAAGGCGATCGTCTCGCGGCTCGACAAGGCCGGCGTCGCCTATGACATCGGCGCCTATCGCGACGCGCCGACGGGCCTGCGGATATGGGCGGGCTCGACCATCGAGGCGTCCGATCTTCAGGCGCTGGTCGGCTGGCTCGACTACGCCTTCGCGACCGAAAAGGCGGCGCTCGTGGCTGCCGCAGCCTAAAGGCAGTCGGCAATCGGCAGTCGGCAGTCGCCTGAGAGCGAAAGCCCGACTGCCAACTGCCTACTCACGACTGCCGTTTTTCCATTCCATTCCGTCCCAGAGGCCCCCATGCCCAAGGTTCTCGTTTCCGACAAGCTGAGCAAGACCGCCGTCCAGATCTTTAAGGACAATGGCGTCGAGGTCGACTACCTGCCCGATCTCGGCAAGGACAAGGACAAGCTGCTCGAAGTTATCGGCCAGTATGACGGCCTCGCCATCCGTTCGGCGACCAAGGTCACCGAAAAGATCATCGCGGCGGCCGACAGGCTCAAGGTGATCGGCCGCGCCGGCATCGGCGTCGACAATGTCGACATTCCGGCCGCCACCAAGAAGGGCATCATCGTGATGAACACGCCCTTCGGCAACTCGATCACCACCGCCGAGCACGCCATCGCGCTGATGATGGCGCTCGCCCGCCAGCTGCCCGAGGCCGACGCCTCGACCCGCGCCGGCAAGTGGGAGAAGAACCGCTTCATGGGCGTCGAGGTCACCAACAAGGTGCTCGGCATCATCGGGGCGGGCAATATCGGCTCGATCGTCGCCGACCGGGCGCAGGGCCTCAGGATGAAGGTCATCGCGTTCGATCCTTTCCTCACGCCGGAGCGCGCGCAGGCGCTGGGCGTGGAAAAGGTCGAACTCGACGAGCTGCTGCGCCGCGCCGATTTCATCACGCTGCACACCCCGCTGATCGACGCCACGCGCAACATCATCAATGCTGAGGCCATCGCCAAGATGAAGGATGGCGTGCGCCTCATTAATTGCGCGCGCGGCGGCCTGGTGGACGAGGCGGCGCTCTATGACGCGCTGAAATCGGGCAAGGTCGCGGGCGCCGCCTTCGACGTGTTCGTCGAGGAGCCGGCGACGAACAATCCGCTGTTCGAGCTGGAGAACTTCATCGCCACGCCGCATCTCGGCGCCTCCACCACCGAGGCGCAGGAGAATGTGGCGCTGCAGGTTGCCGAGCAGATTTCCGCCTATCTGATGACGGGCGAGATCACCAATGCGCTCAATTTCCCGTCGATCTCGGCGGAAGAGGCGCCGCGGCTGACGCCCTTCGTCAAGCTCGCCGAAGCGCTGGGCTCCTTTGCCGGCCAGCTCACCGACGATCCGATCAAGGGCATCCGCATCGAGTTCGAGGGGAATGTCTCGACGCTCAATACGCGGCCCATGGTGGCGGCGGCGCTGGCGGCCGTGCTGAAGCCGTCGCTGCAGGACGTCAACATGGTTTCGGCGCCGCAGATCGCCAAGGATCGCGGCATTTCCGTCGAGACGATCAATCGCGAGCAGCAGGGCGCCTACGAAAACTATATCCGGCTGACGGTCACCACCGAAAAGCAGGAGCGGGGTGTTGCCGGCACGGTGTTCGCCAATGGCAAGCCGCGCATCATCCAGGTCAAGGGCATCAATATGGAGGCCGAGCTCACGCCCTCCATGCTCTATGTGACCAATGAGGACAAGCCGGGCCATATCGGCCGCCTCGGCACGCTGCTCGGCCAACTCGGCATCAACATCGCCAATTTCAACCTCGGCCGCGCGGAGGTGGGGGGCGATGCCATCGCGCTGCTCTCCATCGACGGCACGCTGGCCGATGACCAGCTCAAGCAGATCACCACGCTGCCGGGCGTGCACCAGGCCAAGTCGCTGGCGTTCTAACCAGCCATTCGGCTGGACCGAACCTTGAGAGGGCCGGCGTTCGCGCCGGCCTTTTCGTTTGCACCAAAACTGGATTCCCGCCTTCGCGGGAATGACGTCGGTGGTTGGACGAGGTCGTGCCACGCTCGCTTCGTCATTCCCGCGAAGGCGGGAATCCAGTTTATTGACGGCATGACCGTCGCGAAGCACTTCTTCGTCTACATCCTTGCGAGCCGCATCGGCGGAACGCTTTATGTCGGGGTCACGAGTAATCTCCCGGGCCGGGTCCATGTCCATCGCGAGGATTTGGCAGACGGCTTTTCCCGCCGCTATGGCGTGCATGACCTGGTCTATTTCGAACCCCATGAGAGCGCCGAAGCGGCGATCACGCGCGAGAAGCAGATCAAGAAATGGAACCGTGCCTGGAAGGTCCGCCTCATCGAGGAGCGGAACCCGTATTGGCATGACCTCTATCCGGAGCTGTTCGGCTGATCGTCGCGAAACTGGATTCCCGCCTGCGCGGGAATGACGTCGATGGCGGGGCGGAGGCCGTGCCTCGCTCACGCCGTCACTCCCGCGAAGGCGGGAATCCAGCTTATTTGCCGCGCAGCGCGCTCCACTCCGCCAGCGCAATGCCGGCGACCACCACGACCGCGGCGATCAAGTGGTAAGGCTCCAGCGCCTCGCGCAGGATGAGGACGGATAGGATCGTGCCGAAGATCGGCAGGAGATTGCTGAAGAGGCTGGCGCGGTTCGGCCCGATGATGGCGACGCCCTGGGCGAAAAAGAGCTGCGAGAGCAGCGAGGGCAGGAACGCGACATAGGCGATGATGCCCCAGCCGAGCGCGCTCGTTTTCGCGAGCGCCGACAGCGCGCCGGGCCCGCCGCCCCAGATTTCGAGAAAGGCCAGCGCGCCGATGACGGCCCCGGCCATGCTCGCGCCGAGAAAGCTCAGCCAGTCGACCGGCGGCCGGAAGCGCAGCGTGAGCGCATAGGCGCCGTAGATCAGGCAGGCGAGCAGGACCAGCAGATCGCCCTGGTTGAAGGTGAAGCTGGCGATCGTGGCGAGATCGCCATGGGTTGCGACAAGCGCCACGCCGATGATCGTCAGCACGAGGCCGACGATCTGCAGCGGCCGCCCGCGCACGCGGAAGAACAGGAAATTGCCGACGAGCACGAAGACCGGGATCGAGGCCTGCTCGATCGAGGAATTGATGGCGGTGGTATAGAGCGCGCCGGCATAGAGCAGGGCGTTGAACGCGGCAAAGCCGATGGCCCCGTAGAACAGGAACCAGCCCCAGTGCCTGAGCAGGGCGCGGCGCTCGCGCCACATGGCGGGACCGGCGAAGGGCAGCACGAGCATGAGCGCCCCGATGAAACGGGCGGCAAGCAGCACGAAGGGCGCCACCTGTCCGACGGCGAGCTTGGCGGCCACCATGTTGCCGCCCCAGAACAGCGGCGCCAGCGTCAGCAGCAGATAGGGATGGCCGAGCCGGCGCTGTCCGCTTCGGGCCGGCGCCGAGACGCCCTGTTCCAACTCACTCAAAACCAATCCCCAAAACCAATCCCCTTGTGCTCCGGGTGCCATCGACTTATCAGCATTCGTCAACCGCACAAACCGCATCCGGCGGGCTTTGCTGCACCGATCAACGACGCCGCCGTCCCGACCGGCCGCCTCGGCGGGCGCGGTGACCGGGTGGCGCCCGGCGCCGGTCCGGCGCCCAACGGGGTCTATTGAATGGCAAATGTGGTCGTTGTCGGCGCCCAATGGGGCGACGAGGGCAAGGGCAAGATCGTCGACTGGCTGAGCGAGCGCGCCGATGTCGTGGTGCGCTACCAGGGCGGACACAATGCCGGCCACACGCTGGTCATCGGCGGGGTCAGCTACAAGCTGTCGCTACTCCCCTCCGGCGTGGTCCGCGGCAAGCTCAGCGTCATCGGCAATGGCGTGGTGGTCGATCCGCATCATTTCGTCGAAGAGGTCGCCAAGCTCGCCGGCCAGGGCGTCCACGTCACCCCGGAAACGCTGCGCATCGCCGAGAACGCGCCCCTGATCCTGTCGCTGCACCGCGAGCTCGACGGCATTCGCGAGAGCGGCAATTCGGGCCTCCGCATCGGCACGACGCGGCGCGGCATCGGCCCGGCCTATGAGGACAAGGTCGGGCGGCGGGCCATAAGGGTCGTCGACCTCGCCGAGCCCGAAACGCTGATGGCCAAGATCGAGCGGCTGCTGGCGCATCACAACGCGCTCAGGCGCGGCATGGGCCTCGAGGAGATTTCGCCCGCGGCGATACACGAGGAGCTGACATCGGTCGCGGCCGAAATCCTGCCCTTCATGGACCAGGTCTGGCGCGTGCTCGACGACAAGCGCCGGGCCGGTGCGCGCATCCTGTTCGAGGGGGCGCAGGGGGCGCTGCTCGACAACGACCATGGCACTTACCCCTTCGTGACCTCCTCCAATACCGTCGCCGGGCAGGCGGCGGCGGGCTCGGGGCTGGGGCCCGGCGCCATCGGCTATGTGCTCGGCATCGCCAAGGCCTATACGACGCGGGTCGGCGAAGGGCCGTTCCCGACCGAGGATTTCGGCGCCGTCGGTCAGTGGCTGGGCGAAAAGGGCCATGAATTCGGCACCGTGACGGGCCGCAAGCGCCGCTGCGGCTGGTTCGACGCCGTGCTGGTGCGCCAGACGGTGAAGACCTCGGGCATCTCCGGCATCGCGCTCACCAAGCTCGACGTGCTGGACGGGCTCGAGGAGATCAAGGTTTGCGTCGGTTACGAGCTCGACGGTCGAAAAATCGACTACTTTCCTGCCTCAATGGGATCACAAGCTGCTGTTAAGCCGATCTACGAATCCTTGGAGGGGTGGTCGGAAACCACCGCCGGCGCGCGCAGCTGGGCGGAACTGCCGGCGCAGGCGGTCAAGTATGTCAGGTATATCGAAGAGCTGATCGGGGCGCCGGTGGCGCTGTTATCCACCAGTCCTGAGCGCCTCGACACCATACTTGTCCGTGACCCGTTCCAAGATTGAGAAAGTTTGGGTAGAACAGTGCCCGGTAACCTGTGAGTGTCGAATAGCGAATGGCGGATTACAAAGAGCTCATACGCAAGGCGATCCAGGCCCTCCCGGAGAACAATGGCGCCGCCAGGCGAGCCGTCTATGAGAAGGCACGGTCGGCCCTTGTCGGGCAGCTTCGCGCGCTCGATCCGCCGCTGTCGCCCCGCGAGATCACCCAGCACCGCCTGCAGCTCGAGGATTGCATCCGCCAGGTCGAGCAGGAAGCCAGCGAAGCCGTCATCGCCGGCCTGAAGCAGAACGAGGAATTCGCCGGCTCACCCTCCCGCGGCACCAATGGCGCGGCGCGGCCCGCCGCCGCGAGTGCTGCCGCCCATCGGCCCGTTCCGGCGCGTCCCACTACGGTCCCGAGCGGCATCGCCCGGCCCGCGGCCACGCACAAGCCGACGGGCGGCACCCCGGCGGTGGCGCCGCGCGTCGCCGCGCAGGGGCAGGCGACGGCTGCTGCCGTTGCGACCGCGGCGGCTCCCCGCGCCGTTGCGCATGGCCAGGTCGCCGTGCTGCCGGAAGCGGACCTCCAGGCGCGCAAGCAGGCCGAAACCATCGAGGACATCATCGCCGCGGCGAGCGGCGAGGGCGGCATTGCGAGCGCCGCGGCCGCCAAGGCCGAGCCGGTAGAGCTCGATGGCGACGACGATGCGCCGTTGGCGCGGATCGAGCCGCATCCGGCGCCCAACGCCCGCAACGGCGCCAATGGTCATGGTGCGGCGCTCGTTACGCCCCTGCCGACGGCGCGCGGCGAAACCCGGCCGGTGCCCGCCCTGGTGGCACGGGCCGAGGCGGCGAAGGCGGCGCTCGCCGACGAGGCGGCGGAGACGCAGGCGCATGGGCTCAACGGGCTCGGCCATGCAGCGGACAATCTGCCGGCGCGGCCGCATGTTCCGGGGCGGGCGGCCCTGATCGACCCGACTTTCGGGCATGGCAACAAGGCCGGGCTCGCCGATTCGACGGCGCTGTCCACGGTGCGCGAGGTCGATCTCGAGGCGCCGCCCGAAGGCGACCCGCAGGTGGCCATCGAGCGGGCGATCGCCACCCTCGAGCGGGAGGCGCGCAATGACGGCGAGGAGGCCAATGGCTTCGACGCCGAGAGCCCGGTTTCGCGCTTTAACGGCAAGGATCGCCGGCGGGACAGCGGGTTCCGCGACCTGGCCGAGAGCGAGGGCGTGTTCGCCCGGGCGCCGGTCGAGGCCGAGCGCGGCGGCAATGCGCTGATGATCTTCCTGCTGGTGTTCCTCGCGCTGCTGGTCATCGCCGGCGGCGCCGGCTTCTGGGCCTGGCACGAAGGCTTCATCGATTTCGATGCGATGTTCGGCAAGCAGGGTGCCACGGTTTCCGACAATTCCGCGCCGGCCACGACGCCCGCCTCACCGGCCGCGCCTGCCGTCGCTCCGTCCCCGGCCCCCGGCAATGTGCCCGCCCCGACGGCGCCGCCGGCGGCTGCCTCGACCGGCAATGGCAGCAATACCGAGCCGGCCGCCAATGCGCCGTCGCAATCGGCGGCACAGATGAGTTCGGCCGCCCCGGCCGTGCCTGCGCCATCGGCGCCGACGCCGCCCGCCGCTGCGCCGGCGGCTGCGGCCCCCGCGGCCGTACCCGCGCCGCCGACCGAGCCTTCGGCACAGAGCGGGCCCAAGGGCGAGGAGCGGCTGCCGCAATCGGCCGAGGCGACGCCCGCTCCGGCGACGCCTGACGCCAATGCCGCCGCCGCGTCCGGCAGCCAGTCGCTGCTGCTGGAAGCCTCGCAGGACGGCACGACGGGTGCGGTGCCGTTCTCCGGCACGGTGGAATGGAGCAAGGGCACGGACGAGACCGGCCAGCCGACCCTGATCGGCAAGGCCAATATACCGGCCCGCAATCTCGGCGTGAGCGTGCTGATCCGCAAGAATTCGGACCCGACGCTGCCGGCGAGCCATCTGATGGAAATCAACTTCACCGTCACCGACAGCTTCATCGGCGGCTCGATCTCGGGGCTGCCCGGCGTGCTGCTGAAGAACGAGGAGCTGGTGCAGGGCACGCCCTTGGTCGGCGCCTCGGCCCGGGTGGTGGGAAATTCCTTCCTCTTCGCGCTCTCCTCCTCGCAGGCCGACGAGGCGACGAACAAGGATCTGCTGACCTCCCGCAAGTGGATGGACCTCGCCATCATCTACGCCACCGGCAAGAAGGCGATCATCACGCTCGAGAAGGACGACAAGGCCGAGGCGCTGTTCAACGAGGTCTTCGCCGCCTGGTCGAAGGGCAGTCCGGCGGCGCCGACACCCGCCGCGGCCACCACCCCGGCGCCCGCGCCCACCGCCAAGGCCGGCGGCTAACCAGCCAGCCATTCGGCTGGACCGGCCTTTCGGGGCGGGGAAGTAGAGCGCGCGTCGCCGACCGTTAGTTGCCGCGGTCAGGCATTAGTGCCAGCCGACTGATCGCCTCGGCTGTTTCGTGGTGAGTGCTATTTGCGCGCCATTACATGGGCCGGCAGCGGCCCGGCGCGTCAGGCGGCGGCGCGGTCCTGGAACTTGGATTCCAGCAATTGCCGGTCGAATGGCTTCAGCATGTAGTCGTTGGCGCCGGCTTTGAGCGCCATGGCGATGTGGCCGATGTCGTTTTCGGTCGTGCAATAGACGACGCGCGGGCGCTCGCCGCCGACATAGGCGCGCAGCAGCTTGAGGAATTCGAGGCCGCCCATGATCGGCATCTGCCAGTCGAGCAGGACGGCGTCGGGCATTTCCTGCCGGCACTTGTCGAGCGCTTCCTGCCCGTCCTCGGCCTCGTCGACGATGTAGTCCATGTCCTCGAGGATGCGGCGGGCAACCTTGCGGACCACGCTGGAGTCATCGACGATCAGGCAGGATTTCATTGCGGCGTTCCCGTTCAGTCATGCCGGAATAGGACGTTCTGCGCATCCTGGCACGACTATCCCGCAAAATCCCGTATGAAAGGTTACGGCTTCCTTGCCGAAGGGCTGCGCCGGCATCCGCGCAGCACACCGGCCGCCGGATCTGGCACGATCCGTCGGCCGGAGGCTTTCCCCTGAAAGTCTCTGAATAACACTTTGAATATTGGCACGTCTCGCCAAGGGAGGCGGTCCCCCAGCAACGCCCACCATCATAGCGATATGGCGGGCGAACGCATCACCCATTTAGGGGAATGGTGAAAATGTGAACGTCGATTTTCATGAACCGGAATGCAGTTCATTATGCTGGAATTCCCGTACAATGAACTGTAATCCAGTTCATCAGCTATTCGGACGGGCAGTTTCCAGCCTAATGCAGCCGGCTCGGCGGGGCCGCGCCGAGCAACAGGCGCACCAAATCCACCTGCCGGCGGGTGCCGGTTTTGGCCATCACGGATTTGAGCTGGGTCCTGAGCGTGCCGATCGAGGTCCCCCCGGCGGCGGCGATGTCGGGCAGGGTGATGCCCGCCGCCACGGCGCGCGCCAGCCGGGATTCGGCGGGGGTGAGGTCGAACAGCCCGGTCAGCAGCGCCGTTTCCGGTACGCCCGGCGCCACCACCTCGGTGACCAGCATGACGATCTGCCCGCCGGCGAAGATGTCGCGGGCCGAGCGGCGCAGGGGCACGAGATGGGCGATGATCGCGGGACCCTCCTCGGTTGCCGCCATCGGCACCGAGCGCGGCACGGGCGAGCTGGCCTGCTCGACCGCCGCCACGGCCTTGCGCAGCAATTCCTCCGCCTGCGGATCGGCAAGCCCGACCAGCCCCATGGCGCGGGCGACGACGCGCGGTTCGAGCTGTTCGAAGGGCGTGTTGACCGAAAGCACCCGCCCGCCGGCGGCGAGCACGGCGGCCGGCAGCCCGATCAGCGCCATGGCGTCGGTCGTGGCGCGCGCACGTTCCAACCCCTGCCGTGAGGCCAGCAGGGCCGCGCGCGCGAGATAGGGCCGATAGGGGTCGAGCCGCTCCATGGCCGCGCGGTCGAAGGGGCCGTCCGACGCCCGGCGGGCCAGGTCGAATATGATGATGTCGCCGCTCGGCACCGGCACGGCGGTGCCGGCGGTCCAGCCGAAGCCGAAGGGCTTGAGGAACTCGCGATAGATGGGATCGGCTTCGAGCTCTTCGGGCGTACAGATCTCGAGGTCGGTGAGGAAACCGGCATAGCCCGCTGCCAGCGCCCGCTGCGGGCGCACATTCTGCCAGGTCCGGCCGCGCGCCAGATAGGCCGCGTGGGCGTCGGCATAGCTCGGCGAGGCGATGGTCCCGGTCAGGCCCGCCGGCCCGCGCGCCGTCACCGCAGCCGCGTCGCTGCCCACGATCGCGGCAAGCCTTTCCAGCACGCGCGGCCAGTTCTCCGGCGCGAGCGCCGCTTCTTCGATCGCGGCGACCAGATCCTCGTCCACCATTCCTGCGCTCCCAGTGCGCATTCATGCCGAAGCCCACTCCGTAAGAGTGGGGATCGGGTTCGTCAAATCGCGCCGGAGTGTCCGCTTCCGTACGCGTCACGCCCTATATAGCAGTGTAACGGCCGGAAGGGCAGCCTGGATGCGGTCAGGCGGCTTCCGCCTTGGCCGGCGCTTCGGCCGGCACGGCGGTGAAAACGAATTCCTCGTTCTCGATGCCGATCTTCAGCGCCATTCCCGTGATGCGGGCGAGGAGGCCGGTATAGAAGGGCTGGATGCCGCGCGCATCCACGCCTTCCTCGGGATTGCCCAGGAGCAGCGCCTCGGCACCGGCGGGCACCAGCGTCTTGGCGCCCTTGGCGGTGATGCGGAAGCTTTCGGCGCCGGCGGCGCCCTCCACGCCGACGCGCACATAGCCGCCGCGCGGCACGGCGCCGGCGCCGATGAGCAGCATGTTCATCAGCAGCTTGGCCTTGTGCTTGGGCAGCATGATCAGGGGCACCTGCCAGTCGAGCTCGGCCTTTTCGATCTCGAAGAACAGGCGGGCGACGCGCTCGCATTCGCGGGTGTCGAACTCGGTGCCCGCGGTCGAGGACGCGCCATAGGCGAGACGCGCGAATTCCAGCTTGGCGCGCGCCTGTTTGGCCGCGTTGGCGATGAGGTCGCGGGCGAAGGGGGCCATTTCCGTCTGGGCCGGGTCGGCCAGCACTTCAAGACCATTGCCGATGGCCCCCACCGGATTGATCAGGTCGTGGCAGACCCGTGAGCAAAGCATGGCGGCAAGGTCGGTCGCCTTGAGCTCGATGATGTCGTCCATATCTGGTCTCCACACAGGCAAGAGGAATCGGTTAGCGGCACAATGGCGCGATAGCGCCTCCCCGGGCAATCGCGGGCAGGGGCGCTCACGGCTTGATCTGCGCCGGATTGTCGGCGGGCCCGGCCGGGTCGCGGCTCGCCTGCAGGGTCGGGGCCAGCCGCGCCCAATTGGCGCGCGCCGCATCCAATGCGGCGGCGGGGGACAGTTCGAAGGCCTCGCGGTTGGCGGCCGAATAGAAGAGGTAGAGCCGGTCGGCCACGAGCAGATAGATGCGCGGGTCGCCATCGGAGAGATAGCCCCGGGCGAGGCTCATCGCCGAATGACCGCCGAATTGCGGGGCATAGGTTTCCGGCGCACGCGCGAAGACGTCGCGATTGGCGGCGTTGACAAAGTACCAGGCCGCGCCCCGCCAGTCATATTCGTAATCGGGGAGGCCCTGCTGCGGCTCGGGATCGGTGAAATAGCTCACCGGGTCCATGCCGTCGAGCGCCACCCCGGTCAGCGGATCGGAGACGATGGCCGGCGTCAGCCCGTCGGCGCGCGCGCCGGCCGCCGCGAGGGTTGCGGCGAGCGCCAGGCCGATGGTTAATGTTTGTTTACGAATCTGCCGCATCATCGCCGTCATGCCCCGTCACGGTCGAGGCGGATCGTCTCGAAGCTAGGCCGAATTGGTGAGCGCTTGGTAAACGCGGCGCGCGGCCGGAACGGAAACTTAACCAAGGCGACGGGCCGGCTGGCCTCGGGAGTGCTCAAATGCTGAAACGTTTCCTTCTCGGCTTCGCCCTGCTGGTGGCGCTGCTCCCGGCGCTGCCGGCGCAGGCGGCGCGCTCGGGCTCGCTCAGCGATACCTATTCGTCGCAGGAGCTGGTGCAGAAGGGCGGCGCGTTCTTCGGCTCGGTGGCGCAGGGCCTCGCCTCGCTCATCGAGCGGGCGGTATCGCAATACGGCCTGCCCAATGGCTACATTCTCGGCGACGAGGGGAGCGGGGCGCTGGTGCTCGGCGCGCGCTACGGGCAGGGCACGATGTACACCCGCAATGCGGGCGAGCATGCGGTGTTCTGGCAGGGGCCGAGCGTCGGGCTCGACTTCGGCGGCGACGGCTCCAAGGTCATGATGCTCGTCTACAATCTGCCCACGGTCGATGCCATCTATGGCCGCTATCCCGGCGTCGCCGGTTCGGCCTATGTGGTGGGCGGGCTCGGCATGACCGTGCTCAAGAAGGACAATGTGGTCGTGGTCCCGATCCGCTCCGGGGTCGGGGCGCGCCTCGGCATCAATGCCGGCTATCTCCACTTCACCCCCGAAGCCACCTGGAACCCCTTCTAGCCAGCCATTCGGCTGGACTTCGAGCCGGCCGCGCAGCGGCAAAATCCCTCCGGTGGAGCGATTTTAGGCGAGAAGGCCATGAGGGCTATGCCCGAATGGCGTCGATTCGATGTGGGCAGGTAGAGCGCGCGTTGCCCATCCTTCGAGGCTCCCTTCGGTCGCACCTCAGGATGAGGTCGGAGGAAAATTCCTCAACCTCATGGTGAGGTGCGAGGCGAAGGCCGAGCCTCGAACCATGGGCAGCGCGCGCGGCTGGATTCCGGCCTTCGCCGGAATGACACTGTGGAATTT
>DASZUI010000241.1:0-13220 GCA_035547675.1 Devosia sp. | reverse complement strand
TCCTACCTCGCCAAGGGCAACACCGCCGGCAACACCGCCCTCAAGGACGACGACTGGAGCGAGTTCTGAGGCTTCGCCTCAGGCTCCTGACTGTTCGCCCTGGGCAGGCCGGGAGCAGATCGCGCGGGAGGCGGCCCCTGGGCCGCCTTTTGCTTTTTGGCCCGCGGGCGCGCGTGGCCCATCCTTCGACAGGCTCAGGATGAGGTCGTGGGGGCTTTTCGGGAGGAGCCTCCACGAACTCATGGTGAAACCAACTCCCACCTCATGGTGAGCCTGTCGAACCATGGGCAGCGCGCACTCTACCTGCCCGCTTTTGGGCCGAGGCGGCAGCGCGCGCGGCCCATCCTTCGAGGCTCCCTTCGTTCGCACCTCAGGATGAGGTCGTGGAAGAACCCCCCAACCTCATGGTGAGGTGCGAGGCGGGAGCCGAGCCTCGAACCATGGGCAACGCGTGCTTACCTGCCCGCTTTTGGGCCGAGGGTGCGCGTTGCCCATCCTTCGACAGGCTCAGGATGAGGTCGTGGGGGCTTTTCGGGAGGAGCCTCCACGACTTCATGGTGAAACCAACTCCCACCTCATGGTGAGCCTGTCGAACCATGGGCAGCGCGCGCCCTACTTGCCCGCATCGAAAGGGTCGGTCCAGGCGACCGCCTGGTGGTGGGTGGCGACGGTCATTTCGCCATCGGCGGTCACCCAGCCGCGGAACATGCCGTCGGTATTGAAGGGCGCGGTGATGGTGCCGGCGCTGTCGATGGCGACCAGCCCGGCGCCGATGCCATGGGGGGTGAGTTCCGCCACGACACGCGCCGCCGCTTCGGTCACGTCTTCGCCGAGATAGGCCATGCGGCTGGCGATCTCGTGCCCCACCGCATGGCGGATGAAATATTCGCCCGCCCCGGTGCAGGAGACGGCGCAGACGCCGTCGCGGGCATAGGTGCCCGCGCCGATGATCGGACTGTCGCCGATCCGGCCGACCGGCTTGTTGTTGTAGCCGCCCGTCGAGGTGCCGGCGGCGAGGTGGCCGGCGCTGTCGAGGGCGACCGCGCCCACCGTGCCGTGCTTTTCCGCCTCGCTGGCGGCGCGAATGGTGCCGTCCGCCGCGCGCGCCTTGAGGCTCGCCAGCGCCTTCACCCGCCGCTCGGTGGTGAAATAGGAGGGTTCGACCATGTCGAGCCCGGCCGCGGCCGCGAAATCGTCGGCGGCGCTGCCGCCCAGCATCACCGGCCCGCCGGATTCCAGCACCGCCCGCGCCGCGCGGATCGGATTGCGGATGCGCCGCACCAGCGTCACCGACCCGGCCGCCCGGTCTGCGCCGCGCATGATCGAGGCATCGAGCTCGTGCTCGCCCGCCGCATTGAGCGCCGCGCCATGCCCGGCATTGAACTGCGGCGAATCCTCCATGACGACGATCGCCGCCTCGACCGCGTCGAGCGCCGGCCCGCCGGCCGACAGTACCGCCCAGCCCGCCTTCAGCGCCGCGGCCAGATCGGCCCGCGCCGCCGCCCACTCCTCTTCGGTGAGGCCGAGCTTCGCCATCACCCCGCAGCCGCCATGGATGGCGAGCGCCGGCCGGCCGGTTTTCTGGTCGCTCACGGTGTCACCAGCATGTCGATCTTGGCGGCGAGGTCGGCGATATAGGGCCCGGTGTCGAGCCCGCGTCCCGTCACCCGCCGCAGCGTCTCGTCCGGCGAGGACGCCCGGCCATGCCGATAGACGTTCTCGGTCAGCCAGCCGCGCAGGGGCGCATAGTCGCCGCTGTCCAGTCCGGCCGCCACGCCCGGCGCGGCCCGTGCGGCGGCGAAGATCTGCGAGGCCATGACATTGCCCAGCGTATAGGTCGGGAACGAACCGACATAGCCATGCGACCAGTGCACATCCTGCAGCACGCCCAGCGTGTCGTTCGGCACCTCGAGCCCGAGATAGGCGCGGACCTTGTCGTTCCACGCCCCGGGCAGGTCGGCCACCTCGATCTCGCCGGCCATCAGCCCCGCCTCGATCTCGGCGCGCAGGATGATGTGGAGATCATAGGTCAGCTCGTCCGCCTCCACCCGGATGAAATCCGGCCGCACCTGGTTGACCGAGCGCCAGAACTCGAGCGTCGTCACATCCCTCAATTGCTCGGGGAACGTGGATTGCAGCTCGCCGAAGTGCAGCTCCCAGAACCGCCGCGACCGGCCCACCCGGTTCTCCCACAGCCGCGACTGGCTCTCATGCATGCCGAAGCTCGCCCCGCCCACCGCATAGAGGTTGACGAGGTCGGTGGCGAAGATCGAGCGCGTGAAGTCCTCCGCCACGCCCTGCTCATACATGCCGTGGCCGGCCTCGTGCCAGAGCGCGAAGAAGCCGCCCGGCAGCCAGTTCTCGCGGAAGCGCGAGGTGATGCGGACATCGTTGCGGGTGAAGGAAATCTCGAACGGGTGCACCGTGTCGTCGAGCCGCCCGCGGTTCAGGTCGTAGCCGAGCCGTTCCGCCATTTTGAGCCCGAACGCCTTCTGCGCCGCGACGGGGTAGGGGCGGCGCAGGAAGTCCGTGCGCGGCTGTGGCGCGGCGAGCGCCCTTTCGATCAGCGGCGCCAGCCCCGCCTTGAGCTCGGCAAACAGTTTTTCCAGCCGCTTGAGCGTCATGCCCGGCTCATAAATGCCGAGCAGCGCGTCATAGGGATGCCCGCTGAAGCCGATGGCGCCCGCCATTTCCCGCTGCAGCGCGATCATCCGCGAGAGGGTCGGCGCATAGGCCTGAAAATCATTGTTCGCCCGTGCCTCGGCCCAGGCCGAATGCGCCCGCGTCTTGAGGTCGGCGGCTTCGGCGATAAGGGCGGCGGGGATGCGCTTCAGCACCCCGATTTCGGCCGCCGCCTGTTCCACCGCCCTCCGGCGCGGATCGTCGTTCGCCGCGCCCGCCAGTTCCTCCCGTGCGCCGTCGATCGCCTGCGCCAGAGCGTCGCCGGTCGCCAGCTCGCGGGCGAGGCTGGTGAGGGTAGAAACCTGCTTGCCCCGCGCCACGACGCCCCCCGGCGGCATCATGGTGCGCGAGTCCCAGCCCAGCAGATTGACCGTGCACAGCAGGTCGTTGATCCGGCCGATCTCGGCGGCGAAGGCGGCATAGCTCATCGGAAACAACTCATATCGAAGGAAGAACCGCGGCGGCCGCCTCGCCGGCGGGCTGGCCGAAGCCGGGAAGATGGCAGGCCGCCTCATGCCCCGGTCCGCGCGCCGTCAGCAGCGGCCGCTCCTCACGGCAGCGTTCGAAGACATGCGGGCACCGCGTCGAGAACAGGCATCCCTTGGGCAAATCGATGGGGCTCGGCAACTCGCCCCGCGTCGCCGCAATCGTCGAGCGGCGCGACGGGTCGAGCTCGGGCGCCGCGTCGAGCAGCGCCTTGGTATAGGGATGGCGCGGGGCGGCGAACAATTGCTCCGTCGGCCCGATCTCGACGATCTTGCCCAGATACATCACCGCCACCCGGTGCGAGATATGGCG
Organism: Devosia sp.; assembly: GCA_035547675.1. Taxonomy (GTDB): domain Bacteria; phylum Pseudomonadota; class Alphaproteobacteria; order Rhizobiales; family Devosiaceae; genus DASZTU01. Next base: position 9,740 of record DASZUI010000241.1, on the reverse strand, counting down.
GACGAGGCGAAGGTCGTGCGCCACGAACACTACGGTGAGTTTCAGCCGCTCCTGCAGGTCGAGCAGCAGATTGACCACCTGCGCCTGCACCGAAACGTCGAGCGCCGACACCAGCTCGTCCGCTACCAGCACTTCCGGCTCGACGGCGAGCGCCCGGGCGATGCCGATGCGCTGCCGCTGCCCGCCCGAGAATTCGTGCGGGTAGCGGTCCGCCGCATCCGGCGGCAGGCGAACGAGATCGAGCAGCTCGGCGATCCGGCCGGGAATTTCCGCCCGCGGCCGCATCCTGTGGACCGACAGCGCCTCGCCGAGGATCTGGCGCACCTTCATGCGCGGATTGAGCGAAGAATAGGGGTCCTGGAAAATCATCTGCACCCGGCGGTTGAAGTCCCGCCGCGCCGCGCCGGAGAAGGTGGAAATATCCTCGCCGTCGAACCAGATGCGCCCGTCGTCGCAATCGAGCAGGCGCACCAGGCACCGCGCGAGCGTCGACTTGCCGCAGCCGCTTTCGCCCACCACCCCCAGCGTCTCGCCGCGATTGAGGGTGAAGCTCACCCCGTTGAGCGCATGCACCGAGAGCCGCGGCTGTCCGGCAAGCTGCCGCAGCAGGTTCTGCGGCATGGGGAAGGCTTTGGTCACGTCCTCGGCGGCGATCAGCACATCGGTTCGGCTGGCGTTCATCGGGCCAGCCCCGCCGCCGCGACCCGCCTGTGCTCGAAGCAGGCGACGCTCCGCCCCGGCGCGAAGCCGTCGAGCGGCGGCCGGTCGACAAGGCAGCGCCCGACATGGAAGCTGCAGCGCGGATGGAAGGCGCAGCCCGGCGGAATGGCCGACAGCGCCGGCGGCGTGCCTTCGATCGAGAGCAATTGCGAGCGCTCCGTCCCCGCCTGCGGCACCGAGCCGAGCAGGCCCCGCGTATAGGGATGATGCGGCTCGGCGAAAATGTCGGCCACCCTGCCGGTCTCGACGATCCGCCCGGCATACATCACCGCCATGCGGTCGCAGGTCGCCGCCACCACGCCGAGGTCGTGCGTCACCAGCACGACGGACATGGAAAGCTCGTCGCGCAGCCTGAGGATGAGCTTGAGGATCTGGTCCTGGATGGTGACGTCGAGCGCCGTCGTCGGCTCGTCAGCGAGCAGCAGCTTGGGGCTGCTGGCGAGCGCGATGGCGATCATCACCCGCTGCCGCATGCCGCCGGAAAACTGGTGCGGATAATCGTGGAGCCGGCGCCTGGCCTCGGGGATGCCGACCATGTCGAGCAGCTCCTCGGCCCGTTTCGCCCGCTCGCGCCGGCCGAGCGCCAGATGGGTGGCGAGGTTTTCCTCGATCTGCAGGCCCACCGGCAGCACCGGGTTGAGCGCCGTCATCGGCTCCTGGAAGATCATGGCGATCTCCCCGCCGCGCACTTCCCGCAGGTCGGCTTCCGACAGGCCGATGAGGTCGCGCCCCTGCCAGCGCACGCTCCCCGAAACCTTGCCCGGCGCATGCACCAGCCGCATGATCGAGCGCAGCGTCACGCTCTTGCCCGAGCCGGATTCGCCCACCAGCCCGACGACCTCGCCGGGCAGCACGTCGAACCCCACATCGTCCACCGCCTTGACCGGCCCGGCGGCACTCTCGAACACGGTGGTCAGGCCGCGCACCTCGAGCGCCGGGGCGGGCGTCATGTCGGCCACCGCGTTCATTTCCGCGTCCTCAAGAGCTCGGCGAGCCCGTCGCCCACCAGCGAGAAGGCGAGGCCCGTGACGACGATGGCGATGCCGGGGAACACCGACATCCACCAGGCGGTGGTCATGAAATTCTTGCCGTCGGCGATCTGCACGCCCCATTCGGCGGCGGGCGGCTGCGCCCCGAGGCCGAGATAGCCCAGGCTCGAGCCGAGCAGGATCGCGAGCGCCATGTCCGTCATCCAATAGACGATGGCCGGGGTGATCGAATTGGGCAAGAGGTGGCGGAAGATGATGCGCGCCGGCGTATAGCCCATGGCCCGGCCGGCATCGGCATAGTCGAGCCGCTTCTGCACCTTTACTTCGGCGGCCACCAGCCGGGCGAAATAGACCCAGTCGACGATGCCGATGGCGATGAACATGTTGTTGAGCCCCGGCCCGAGCACGGCGACGATCGCCACCACCAGCACCAGCTGCGGAAAGGTGATGACCGCATCCACCACCCGCCCGAACACCGCTTCCACCACGCCCCCGGCATAGCCGACCAGCGCCCCGATCAGCGAGCCGGCGACAAACGGCGTGATGGTGGCGAAGACCGCGATCTCGAGGTCGAGCCGATAGGCATAGATGGTGCGGCTCAGCACGTCCCGGCCGAAATTGTCGCTGCCGAACCAATGCGCCCAGCTCGGCCCCTTCATCAGCGCCGCATAATCGAAAGCCAGCGGGTCATAGGGCGCGATCCGCCCGGGAAACAGCGCCAGCAGCAGGCTCACGAGCAGGATGGCGCCGCCCGCGATCAGCGAGACCGGCAGCCGCCCCAGGCGCAGCCGCCGCGCACGCGCCATCGGAGCCGGCAGCACCAGCGTCATCGCGCGACCCTCGGATCGAGCCAGGCCTGCACGATGTCGGTGACGAGGAAGGTCAGCGACACCAGCACGGCGAGCGCCAGCGTCATGCCCTGCACCACCGGATAGTCGCGGCCATAAATGGAATCGATCATCAGCCGCCCGGCCCCGGGAATGGCGAAGACCGTCTCCGTCACCACCGCGCCGCCGAGCAGCGTGCCGATCGAGAGGCCGAACAGCGTCACCGTCGAGATCAGCGCATTCCTGAGCACATGGCGCAGCATGATAAGCCGCGGCCTCAGCCCCTTGGCGCGGGCGAAGTCCACATATTCCGCCCCCACCACGCCGATGATCGCGGCGCGCAGATTGCGCAGCAATATCGCCGCAAGGGTCAGCGCCAGCGTCAGGGCCGGCAGAACGAGGTGGTAGATGTGCTCGGGCCAAGTGTCGCCATAGCCGCCCACCGGAAACCAGCCGAGCTTCGCCCCGAAAAAGGTCAGGAGCACGATGCCGAGATAGAAGACCGGCACCGACAGCCCGAACTGGAAGATGCCGCGGATGAGATTGTCGGCCGGCTTGTCGCGATTATAGGCCGAGGCGAAGGCCAGCGGCACCGCCAGCACCAGCGAGATGATCGCCGCCATCGCCGTCAGCAGCAGCGTCACCGGCAGCCGCTGCAGGATCAGGCTCAGCACGGGCTGGCGGAGCTCGATCGATTCCCCGAGATTGCCGGTCGCGATCGCCTTGACGAAGGCGACGAACTGCGCCGCCCAGCTCTGGTCGAGCCCGAGATCATGGTTGATCCGGTTCACATCCGCATCGATCGCCCTGTCGCCCAGCATGGCGCTCGCCGGATCCCCCGGCAGCAGCCGCACCAGAAGGAAGATCACGACGAGAATGAACGCGAAGGTCGGGATCAGCTGCAGCAATCGTCGGACGATGAAGGAGAGCAAATCGGCTAGCCTCCCGTCGCCGGCAAGCGGAAATCCATCGTGCCCTCGGCATCCCTCTCCCCTTGCGGGAGAGGGTCCGGCAGGGGGCGAGGGGTGGCAATGCGCGCCGGCATTTCCGGAGAAGCACCCCCACCCTTGTTCCCTCCCCTCACGGGGGAGGGAGACGATGTGGCACCGCTGCGTGCAAAAGGCCCCCTCCCCCTTGAGGGGCTTCGAGGGGCAAGAAAATCGCTCCAGTGGAGCGATTTCCCCGAGAAGGCCGCGGCAGCGGCAGGGGTGGCGGCAGCCGGGTGGGGGTGGGCAACGCGCGCCGGCCTCTCCTGCAAGGCACCCCCACCCCTGGTCGGTGTGCCACCGCCGGGTCCGGCAGCGGCAGCAGCCGGGTAGGGGTTGAACCGCATACTCAGATCTACTTCTGCAGCCACGTCGCGCGGAAGATGTTGTTGCCCAGGGGAATCTGCACGAAGCCCTGGACGTTCTTCCTCAGCGCGACCGGATAGCCCGTCTCGTAGAGCGGCACGGTGGGGCCGGTGGCGTTGAAGATCTCCTGGATGCGGGCATATTCGGCCTTGCGCTTGGCCGGGTCCACCTCCGACTGGCTCTGCTCGAAGAGCTTGTCCGCCTCCTCGCTCTTCCAGCCCGAATGGATGGCGTGGATATTGGGCGAATAGACGAAATAGGAGGTGATCTCGTTGGGGTCCGCGATGTCGTCCGTCCAGGCGCCGAGCCGCATGGTGAACGTCTCCTTGCGGTACTGGTCGGTACGGGTGGGGTTGTCCACCTGCTGCAAATCGAGCTTGACCCCGATCTGGCTCCACATCTGCTGCAGCGCCGTCGCGATGCCGATCTCGTCCTGGTTGCCGGCGAGCACCAAAAGGCTCGTCTCGAAGCCATTGGGGAAGCCGGCGTCCTTCATCGCCTGCTTGGCCTTGTCGAGGTCATAGGGCCAGAGCGGCGTATCGCCCGAATGGAGCGGCGTCGCCTTGGACATGAAGGAGGTCATCTGAGTGCCCACGCCATGGGTCACGATCTGGATGATCGCGTCCTTGCTGGTGGCGTAGTTGAGCGCCTCCCGCACCTTCTCATTGGCGAGCGGATTGTCCTTGCCGTTGAGCTGCGGCTTGACGTTGAGCGAGACATATTCGACGCGCGTCGAGGGAAACAGCTGCATATTGATCCCGTCGGCGCCCTTGAGTTCGTCGACGCGCGAATAGGGGATGAACTCGGCCCCCTCCAGCGCCCCGGACTGCAGCTGCAGGATGCGCGTCGCATCGTCCGGCACCACCGGGAAATCGATGCCGTCGAGATAGGGCAGGGGTTTGCCGTCTTCGCCCTTGTCCCAGTAATATTTGTTGGCGACGAGCTTGAGGTCGGAGCCGCGCGTCCAGGAGGCGAAGGCGAACGGCCCCGAGCCCACCGGGTGCTCGGCAAAGGCCTTGGCCTTGTCGTCGTCGGTGGCGCCCGGCTCGGCCTCGAACAGCTTCTCCGGCATGATCGCGGTGTTGAAGGTCGACAGCGCCGGCAGGATCGCCGGGTCGGGGTGCTTGAGCTTGATGACGATGGTCGGCGCCTGGCTGATGTCGATGGAATCGATCGATTCCACCAGGAAGTTCCAGATGCCTTCCTTGGGGTTCGCCGCCCGCATCAGCGACCATTTCACGTCCTCGGCGGTGATGGGCGAGCCGTCCGAGAACTTGATGCCGTCGCGCAGCTTCAGCGTCACCGAGAGCCCGTCCTTGGCCACCGACCATTCGGTGGCGAGGCCCGGCTTCAGCCCCTGCCCGTCATCGGTGGGCAGGATCAGCGTGTCGTAGATGTTGGACAGGATCCAGATATCGACATTGGCGTCGTTCAGCACCGGATCGAGAAACAGGCTGTCCGCATAGCGGCCATAGACCAGCGTGCCGCCGCGGTCGACCGCCAGCGCCGCCGAACTGAGTCCCACGAAACTGACGCCCGAAACGAGGACTGCCGCCATGGCGGCGATGGTGAAGGTCTTCATGTTCCCCTCTTTCCCTGAACCGCAACTGTCCTAACGGAATGTAACGTTCCACGCGAACCCGCCCCTGTCAACGGGTTGTCATACCCCGTTTTGCCGGGTTTCGGGCCGCCGCCTGCAAGATGCTGCCCCGCCTCTTGTTGTCGGCCGTTCCACTGTGATAGCAGGATGGAACACATTTCTATGCCGGTTCCGATGGATTTTCGTATCGACCGCGAGCTCCCGGTGCCCATCCGGCTGCAGCTCAAGGGCATTTTCGAGCATGGCATCGCGGCCGGCGAATTGCTGCCGGGCGACGCGCTGCCCTCCGTGCGCGAGCTGGCCGAGGCGGCCGGCGTCGCCCCGATGACCGTCAGCCAGGTCTATCGCGAGCTCAAGAAGGACGGGCTGATCGAAACCCGCCAGGGCGCCGGCACCTATGTCGCCGATTCCTCCCAGGCGCGCATGGCCGCCCATGCCGACATCGTGGCGCTGCACCGCCAGATCGACGCGCTGATCGACAGCGCCATGGCCATGGGCATCCGCACCGGCGACCTCGGGGCGCTGATCAATGCCCGCCTGTCCTACCGCATCAGCCTGGGCGCCCGCGTCAGCGTCGTCATGGTCGGCCTCTTCCCCGAGGCGACGGCGAGCTATGCGCGCGCCATCGCCGCGCAGCTCGGCGGCGATGCGACCGTTGAGCCGATGACCGTGGATGCCATGCTGCGCGATCCGGCCTTGCGCGGCCGCGCCAGCTCGGCCGATATCGCCATCACCTTCGCCAACAGGCGCAAGGAAGTGGCGAGCCTCCTGCCCAATACCAATGTGGTTTCGGTGCGCTTCATCCCCTCCGAGGTCACGCGCATGGCGCTCGCCTCGCTCGATCCGCTCGCCCGGGTGGTCGTGCTGTCGCGCTTCCCGGATTTCCTGCCCATCATCAAATCGGGCGTCACCCGTTTTGCCGCCCATGTGCAGAACGTCGCCGCCGTCACCCTCGACGATCCGCGCGCCGCCGCGCTCCTCGGCAGCGCCGATGTCGTGGTGTTCTCGACCGGCGCCGAGCAGGCGGCGAAGCTGGCGCGCGCCACCGCCCAGACCATCGAATACCGGCACATTCCCGATCCCGGCGACATCGAGCGCATCGTCGTGCCCTTTGTCCGCTCGACCGCCGGGGCCGCCGGGCAGGAACGAAAGGAAGCCTCATGAAGATTTCGGACATGAACTGGAGCCAGGTCGCCGATTATCTGAAGCGCGACGACCGCATCATCCTGCCGCTGGGCAGCACGGAGCAGCATGCCGGCCTGTCGCTCTCCGTCGACTCCATCCTTGCCGAAAAGGTTTCCGCCGACGCCGCCGAGCCGCTCGGCGTGCCGGTGCTGCCGGTCCTCGCCTATGGCGTCACCCCCTATTTCCTCGATTTCCCCGGCTCGGTGAGCCTGCGCGTCTCGACCTATGTCGCCATCGTCCGCGACATCCTCGACAGCGTCGCGCGGCAGGGCTTCAAGCGCATCCTCATGGTCAACGGCCATGGCGGCAACCAGCCCGCCTCGAGCCTCGCCATCGAGTTCATGGCTGACCATCCGGGCATCTCGGTCAAGTTCCACAATTGGTGGAACGCGCCCGAAACCTTCAAACGCGTGCAGGAGATCGACACCTTCGCCTCGCACGCCTCCTGGATGGAGAATTTCCCCTGGACGCGCCTCCCCGGCGTCGTCCAGCCCACCCAGCGCAAGCCCATGGTCGACATGGCCAGGATGCGCGCCATGGGACCGAAGGACGTCAGGGCCTTCCTCGGCGACGGCAATTACGGCGGCTATTACGAGCGCGCCGACGAGGAAATGCTCTCCATCTGGGAGGCCGGCGTCCGCGAAACCCGCGCGCAGATCGAGGGGCCCTGGGCATGACCGGCATGACCTCGCTTCCCGAGCCCATCGTCATCTGGGGTGCCGGCGCCATCGGCGGCACGCTCGGCGCCGCCTTCGCCCGCGCCGGCCATGCGGTGATCTTCGTGGATAACGTCGCCGCGCACGTCGCCGCCATCAACCGCGACGGCCTCAAAATCGTCGGTCCCCTCTTCGAGGACGTGGTGAGGGCCAGGGCCTATCTGCCGGAGGAACTGCCCGGCAGCTATGGCCTCGTCTTCCTCGCCGTGAAGGCGCTCCACACCAAGGCGGCGGTCGCCGCGCTCGCGCCGCACCTCGCGCCCGATGGCATGGTAGTCTCCGCCCAGAACGGCCTCAACGAACTGGTCATCGCCGACGCCGTGGGCCGCGCGCGCACCATTGGCTGCTTCGTCAATTTCGGCGCCGATTACCTCGAACCGGGCGTCGTCACCTATTCCGGCCGCGGCGCCGTCGTCGTCGGCGAGCTCGACGGCACGACGACCCCGCGCATCGAGGCCATCCATGTCCTCATGCGTGCGTTCGAGCCCAATGCGGTACTAACCGGGAACATCTGGGGATATCTCTGGGGAAAACTGGTGTATGGTGCGCTGCTTTTCGCCACCGCCCTCACCAATGAATCCATCGTCGAGGCGCTGGGCAATCCGCGCTACCGCGCCGTGCTGACCGATCTCGGCCGCGAGGTCGGCGCCGTCGCCAAGGCCGAGGGCGTCAGGACCGAGGCCTTCAACGGCTTCGATCCCGCCGCCTTCGTCCCCGGCGCCAGCCAGCAGGCCATCGACAAGAGCTTCGACGACATGGTCGCCCACAACGCCAAATCGCTGAAGACCCATTCCGGCATCTGGCGCGACCTCGCCATTCGCAAGCGCAAGACCGAAGCCGAGGACCAGCTCGGCCCCATCGTCGGCTTCGGCCAGAAGCTCCGCGTACCCACCCCGCTGACGGCGCGGCTCATCGAAATGATGCACGAGATGGAAACGGGCACCCGCACCTTCTCCCCCGAAAACCTCGACGAGCTGGCCGCGGCCGGCCCGGCCCGGGAGAGCGCCGCATGAGCGATTTCACCGGCAAGACCGTCCTTGTCACCGGCGCGGCGCATGGCTTCGGCCGCGCCATCGCCCTCGCTTTCGCGCAGCGCGGCGCCATCGTCCATGCCGCCGACATCAACGAGGCCGGCCTTGCCGAAACGGCGAAACTGGCCGGCGGCGCCCTCAAGACCCTGACGCTCGATGTCGGCGACCGCGCCGCCGTGCAGGCGGCCGTCGCGGCGATCGGCGACGTCGATATTCTCGTCAACGACGCCGGCGGGGTGCGCGGCCAGACCGGCCGCCCCATCGAGGAGGTCTCCGCCGAGGATTGGCAGACCATCTTCGACGCCAATCTCTCGGGCGCCTTCTTCATGACGCAGGCCGTGGTGCCGGGCATGAAGCGCAAGCGCTTCGGCCGCATCGTCAACATCTCCTCGGGCGCCGGCCTCGGCATCTCGCTCACCGGCATCCAGGCCTATGCCAGCGCCAAGGCCGGCCAGATCGGCCTCACCCGCCAGCTCGCCCATGAGCTGGGGCCGTGGAACATCACCGTCAACAATGTCGCCCCCGGCTTCGTCCGCTCCAACCCGACCACCGAGCGGCAATGGCAGTCCTATGGTCCCGAGGGCCAGCAGCGGCTCATCGACAACATCGCCCTCAAGCGCCTCGGCACGCCGGAGGACATCGCCAACGCCGTCTTGTTCTTCGCCTCCGAACAGGCAAACTGGATCACCGGACAGGTGCTGAGCGTGGATGGCGGCAAGTGAGCGATGATCTATGAGCGAAACCGAAGCGGTCGAGGCCTATCTCCTCGCCCATGAGGCGGAAGCCGTCGAGGAGCTCAAGGCGTTCTGTCGCCTGCCCAGCGTTTCGACCGACCCGTCCTATCGCGACGGCATCCGCGCCGCCGCCGAATTCGCCGCCGACATGCTGCGCGGCGCGGGCTTCCCCTTGGTCGAGCTGGTCGAGACCGGCGGCCACCCGGCAATTCTTGCCGAGTGGACCGTGAGCCCGGATGGGCCGACCGTCCTCGTCTATGGCCATTACGACGTGCAGCCGCCGGACCCGTTCGACAAATGGACGAGCCCGCCCTTCGAGCCGACCATCCGCGACGGCCGGCTCTATGCCCGTGGCGTCTCGGACGACAAGGGGCCGCTCCTCATTCCCATCCTCGTCGCCCGCGCCTTCAAGGCGGTCGGAGGCGCGCCGCCCCTCAACCTGAAATTCCTGATCGAAGGCGAGGAGGAATCCGGCAGCCCCAATTTCGAGGCCACCGTGGCGCGGCACAAGGACCGCCTCGCCGCCGACCTGGTGATCTCCGCCGATGGCGCCATGTGGCGCGCCGATCTGCCCTCGATGACGGTC
>DASZUI010000240.1:0-6020 GCA_035547675.1 Devosia sp. | reverse complement strand
TGCCTGCTGGTCGGAAGGTTCGCGCGACCGCATGGCGCAGGTGCTCAAGGATCATGGACTGGGCCATCCGCGCCTGGCGGAGAACTGGCGCGATGCCGAGACCACCTCGCCTAATGCCACGGCGCTGGTGGTCCTTGGCCTGGAATCCGGCTTCGAGACCGACGGGATTGTCGTGCTTTCCGAGCAGGACATTCTGGGAGAGCGGCTGCTCCGTCCGCAGCGGCGCAAGAAGGCTTCCGACGCGCTGACCGAGGCGACGAGCCTCGCCGCCGGCGATCTCGTGGTGCATGTTGATCACGGCATCGGACGTTTTCTCGGCCTCAAGGCCATCGAAGCCGGCGGGGCCCCGCACGATTGCGTCGAGATCGAATATTCGGGCGGCAAGCTCTATTTGCCGGTCGAAAATATCGAACTTCTGTCGCGCTATGGCACCGAGGACACCGGCGTCCAGCTCGACAAGCTCGGCGGCGTCGCCTGGCAGGCCAAGAAGAGCAAGCTCAAGAAGCGCATCCGCGACATGGCGGAGCAGCTCATCAAGGTCGCGGCCGCGCGCATGCTGAGCCACGCCGAGCCGATCGACCTGCCCGCCGGCGCCTATGAGGAATTCGCCGCCCGCTTCCCCTATGAGGAAACGGAAGACCAGCTTACCGCGATCGAGGCCGTCTATGACGACCTGACCTCAGGCCGGGTCATGGACCGGCTGGTCTGCGGCGATGTCGGCTTCGGCAAGACGGAAGTGGCGCTGCGCGCCGCTTTCGGCGTGGCCATGGCCGGCCGGCAGGTGGCGGTCGTGGTGCCGACGACGCTGCTCGCCCGGCAGCACTATCGGACCTTCAGGGAGCGCTTCGCCGGCCTGCCGGTGAAGGTCGCGCAGGCCTCCCGCCTCGTCAGCACGGCAGAGGCCAAGGCCACCAAAGAAGGCCTCGCCGATGGTACCGTCGACATCGTCGTGGGCACCCACGCGCTGCTTTCCAAATCCGTCCAGTTCAAGAATCTCGGCCTCCTGATCGTCGATGAGGAGCAGCATTTCGGCGTCGCCCACAAGGAGCGGCTGAAATCGCTGCGCGACAGCGTCCATGTGCTGACGCTGACCGCAACGCCCATTCCCCGCACCCTGCAGCTGGCGCTGACCGGCGTACGCGATTTGAGCCTGCTGGCTACCCCGCCGGTCGACCGGCTGGCCGTCCGCACCTTCGTGTCGCCCTTCGATCCGCTCTCCATCCGCGAGGCGCTGCTGCGCGAAAAATATCGCGGCGGGCAGGCGTTCTACGTCGTTCCTCGCATCAAGGATCAGCCGGATATCGCCGAGTTCCTGCGCACCCAGGTGCCGGAAGTGTCGTTCGTCGTCGCCAACGGCCAGATGGCGGCGACCGAGCTCGACGACATCATGAACAATTTCTACGACGGCAAATTCGACGTCCTGGTCTCGACCACGATAGTCGAATCGGGCCTCGACATCCCCAATGCCAACACGCTGATCGTGCATTTGGCCGACCATTTCGGCCTCGCCCAGCTCTATCAGATCCGTGGCCGCATCGGCCGGGGCAAACAGCGTGCCTATGCGCTGTTCACCGTGCCGGCCGACCGCAAGCTCACCGACACCGCCGAGCGGCGGCTGACCGTGCTGCAATCGCTCGAAAGCCTCGGTGCCGGTTTCCAGCTGGCGAGCCACGATCTCGACATCCGCGGCGCCGGCAATTTGCTGGGCGAGGAACAGTCCGGCCACATCAAGGAAGTGGGCTACGAACTCTATCAGTCCATGCTCGAGGAGGCGGTTGCCGCGCTCAAGACCGGCGATACGGATTACGAGGAGCACGCCGAGTGGAGCCCGACGATTTCGCTCGGCATGCCGGTGATGATCCCGGAGCACTACGTGCCCGATCTGCAGGTCAGGATGCAGCTCTATCGCCGTCTGGGCGACCTAGCCGATGCGCGTGAGATCGACGCCGTCGGGGCCGAGCTCATCGACCGCTTCGGCCCGCTGCCGGAAGAAGTCGAAGCCCTGCTCAAGACCATTCTCATCAAGGCGCTGTGCCGCACGGCCAATGTCGAGAAGGTAGAGGCGGGCGCCAAGGGTGCGGTGGTCACGCTCAGGAACAACGAGTTTGCCGATCCGGCGGGGCTGGTGCGGCTGGTCGGCGATCCGGGCATGCACGCCCGCATCCGCCCCGACCAGAAGCTGGTTTTCGCCCGTGACTGGCCGACGGCCGACCAGCGGCTCAAGGGCACGGCGGCGATTCTGTCGCGCATGGCGCGGCTGGCCGAGGGCGCCGGTGCACTTGCCACACCGGCCTGATAATACTTTGCCAAGGGCGTTTCGGTCATGTTATTGCCGGATTTGAGCCCTTGAACTCCCGGCGCGCCTGCTGGCGGCCACTGGTCCCGGCGTTGCGAAAATATTCCAAGGAAGGCCTGATGACCCTGAAGAATTTCCTCGTGGCCGGCATTCTGGCTGCGGCGCTGAGCGCGACCTCGTTCGCGGCGGAAGCGCAGAGCGCCGGGGCGGGCAAAACTGCCGCGCCGGCAGCGACGCCCGCCGCGCCCCAGAGCGCTGCGCCGGCCACGCCGCCCACGGCCTCGACCGCCGGTTTGCCCGAAGACAAGAGCACCGCCGGCCGCACGGCGGCGCAGAACTGGCTCAAGGTCTGCGACCAGATCCCGCAAGGCCAGAAGGGCGCCGGGCAGAAGGCCTGCATCATGCGGCAGGTGGTGATCGCCAATAACCAGTTCCTCGGCTCCTTCCTGCTGCGCGACGATCCGGGCCAGGAAAGCCGGCTGCTCGCCGTTGCCGCCGTGCCGCTCGGTGTGCTGCTGCCCTTCGGGCTCACCTGGCAGATCGACGGCCAGAAGCCGATCCGCGTCCCCTACATGCTGTGCGATCCGCAGTCCTGCGCCAGCCAGCTCGTGATCAACGAGCAATATGTCAACGCCCTCAAGAAGGGCGCCAAGCTGAGCCTCATCGCCAAGAACCGCTCGAATAAGGACCTCGTGGTCGACATTGACCTCGCCGGTTTCGGCAGCGTCTATGACGGCCAGGACGCCATGACCTTCGACGAGTTCCGCAAGGACACGACGGGCGGCGCCGCGCTCGAGCAGCAATTGCAGGATCGCGCCGAGCAGCTGCGCCAGCAGCTCGACGGCAGCTCCAAGCCGGCCGCGCCGGCCGGTGGTGCCGCGCCGGCCAAGTAGCCGGCCGGCGGCGAATGGTTCAAGGGGCGCCTCGGCGCCCCTTTTTCTATCCAAATGCCTCAGCGTCCGCCCATGCCGAGCCCGAAGGCTTGCCGGCGCAATGGCGGCAGCAGCTTGAGAGCCCAGAGCCCGCCGGCGCGCAGGGCCTGGGCCGGCAGCATCTCCCCGAGCAGCGAACGGAACAGCGCATCGACCACGGCGCCGGTGCGCAGCAGGTCGCCCGCTCGCCGCCGGGCATAATCGGCGCTCACCCGCCTGGCCCAGCCCTCTTGCGCCCGATCGACCCCTGCCAGCACGGCCGCGAGATCGGCAACGTCCCTGAGACCGAGATTGAGGCCCTGCGCCCCGATCGGCGGGAACGCATGCGCCGCCTCGCCGACCAGCACCGCCCCCTTGCTGCCGGCCGTCGCCACCGTCAGGGTCGACAGCGGGAAGACGAAGGCCGGCCCCGCAAGGCCGACTGGCCCGAAAAGGTGCTGCGACTTTGCAGCGAACAATGCGGCGAGCGCTTCGGGGTCGCCATCTCGCGCCGCGTCCAACACCTCGCGACGGTCGATCCAGACCAGGTTCGCCCGCCTGCCGCCCGCCGGCACCAGGGTGAACGGCCCGTGCTCATAGTGGAATTCCACCGACTGGCCCATCAGCGGCCGCGCCAGCTCGAGGTCCGCGACCAGCGCCGCCTCTTCGAAGGCGTGCTCACGCATGGCGATGCCGGCGGCGGCGCGCACGGCGGATTTCTTGCCGTCCGCCCCGACCAGAAGCGGCGCCTCGACCACATCGCCCCCCCCCAGCACCAGCCGCGCGCCGGTCTCGCCGATCTCGATTTCGCGCGCCGCCTCGGCCCGCGTTGTCAGGTTCGGCAGGCTCGCAGCGACCCTCTCGGCGTGCTCGGCAAGCGCCACATTGGCAAAGTTCCAGCCGAAGGCATCGAGCCCGGCCTCCGCGCTGTCGAACAGTGTTTCGGGTGCCCGCAGCAGCCGGGCCGTGGCGTCGATAATGCGGATCTGCCGCAGCGGCTCACCGAAATCCGGCGGCTCGCCGATGATGCCGAGCGCCTGCAGCAAATGGACGCTCGGCTGCATCAGCGCCGAGGTCCGCCGGTCCGGCGGTCCGGCGGGGGCGAGGTGCAGCGTTTCGACCCCGGCTTTCGCGACCGCTATCGCGGCGGCGCGGCCGGCCAGCCCGCCGCCCACCACTATCGCCTCTGGACCGGCCCCCTTCATTCCGCGGCAACCGGGCTTGCGGCGGCGTCCGCCAGCTGAACCTGCGGCGCGAAGCGGCTGCCGATCCAGGATCCGGCCGCCAGCGCCACGAGAAAAATCCAGAGATTCTGCGGCAGGAAGGCAATGAGCGCGATTGCCGGGCCCGGGCAGATGCCCGACATGCCCCAGCCAATTCCGAACAAGGCAGCTCCGGCCACCAGCCGCGCATCGACCCTGTCGAACGCCGGCGTGGAAAAGTGCCGGTCGAACAATGGCGCCGACCGCCGCCTGCCGAGCCGCACCGCGGCGAACATCACGATCACCGCCGGCACCATGACGAAGGCGAGGCTCGGGTCCCAGCCGCCCGAGGGAATCGCGCCGAAATCGAGGAAGCGCAACACCTTCAGCGGATCGACCATCTGCGACACGTAAAGGCCGGCCCCGAAGAGCAGGCCGCTCAGGGCGGCGGTCCCGAGATAGGTCAGCTTCAGCGAATTGTTCATCACACCACTCCCGTCACGGCGACGGTGAGCACCGCGACGCCGAAGAACACGACGACCGCAACCAGCGACCGGAGCGATAGCCGGGCCAGCCCGCAGATGCCATGGCCCGAGGTGCAGCCATTGGCGATGCGCGTGCCGAGGCCGGTGAGCAGGCCCGCTATGGCCAGCCACACCGGCGTCGGGATGGCTGTCCAGGCCGGCGCCGAAACCAGCGTCGCCGGCCTGCCGTTCGGTCCGCCCACTCCAAAGCCGGGAAAGACGAAAGAGGCCGCGAGCGCCCCCAGCACCAGCGCGACGAGGAAGACCGCCCGCCACGCCGCCGTCGCGGCCGCCGGCGGCAGGAGCTGGCCGAATATGCCGGAAATGCCGGCAATACGGCCAATGCCGAGCCAGAGCACCGCCGAGGCCAAGCCGATCAGCGCGCCGCCGGCGAGCGCTGAAACGGGAGTGAATGTGTCCATGACCAATATCCTTGTATTGAGCGACGAATCTAGCAAGCACGACGGGGGCTTGCGAGTCCGCGGGCGAAACGGCCATGCTACGCGCCGCGCTTGCAAGGGAATGCCTTGCCGCGCTCCTGGCTCCCGAAAATCTGGCACCCGAGGCTTCCGTCCGCCTGTCCGCAACCCTAGATTTGGCCTCCCGACCATGAAGCGAAACGGCACATGCTTGAGCTGCTGACCCAACCGAGCACCTGGCTCGCCCTGCTGACCCTCACGGCCATGGAGGTAGTGCTCGGCATCGACAACATCGTCTTCATTTCGGTGCTGGTATCGCGGCTGCCCAAGGCCATGGCGGATAATGCGCGGCGCGTCGGCCTGGTGCTGGCGCTGTGCTTCCGTGTGGCCCTGCTGCTGGTCCTCACCTGGCTGATCGGGCTGACGGAGCCGGTCATTGCGGCCTGGGGCTTGGCGCTCTCCTGGAAGGACCTGATCCTCATCGCCGGCGGCGCCTTCCTGCTCTACAAGGCGACCCACGAAATGCATAAGGCGGTCGAGGGCGAGGGTGACGAGGCGCCGTCGGCGGCCAGCGGCGGTTCCTTCGCCGCCATCGTGCTGCAGATCGTCCTGATCGACCTGGTCTTTTCGATCGATTCCATCGTCACCGCCATCGGCATGGCCCAGGC
>DASZUI010000239.1:0-19395 GCA_035547675.1 Devosia sp. | reverse complement strand
CAGCAATCCGGGTGAGGGGGCCTTCTCCGCCCGAACTTATCCCCCAAACCCTCCGGCCTCATCCTGAGCCTGTCGAAGCATGGGCAGCGCGCGCCGACCTCGCTGCCCGACAAAAAAGGCGCCGACGGAAGCCGGCGCCCTCATAATGTTGCCCGTTGCGGGCCGCCCGATCAGCCGGCCGCCCTGGCTTTAGCCAGCTGCGACTTGTCGTAGGGCAGCTCGCGGAGGCGGATGCCGGTTGCAGCGAAGATGGCGTTGCCGAGCGCGGGAGCGGCCGAGACGGTGCCCGATTCGCCGAGCCCGCCCGGATGGTCTGCACCCTCGATGATGTAGGTTTCGACGGGCGGGATCTCGTTGATGCGGATCTGCTGGTAGTCGTCGAAATTGTTCTGCATCACCCTGCCCTTGTCGAAGGTGATGTTGTTGTAGAGCGCCGCCGACAGGCCGAAGATGATACCCCCCTCGAGCTGCGCCTTGACCGTGTTCGGGTTGACCGCCACGCCGATGTCGACGGCCGCCACGATCTTCTTGAGCTTGATCTCGCCCTGCTCGTCCACCGAGACCTCGACAATAACGGCGAGCGGGCTGTCGAAGGCGTGGTGGTAGGAGATGCCCCGGCCGCTACCGGCGGGAAGCTTTTCCGACCAGCCGGCCTTGTCGGCCGCCAGCTTGATCACCGCCGTGGCGCGCGGGTCGTCCTTGAGCAGAGCCAGGCGGTACTCGACCGGGTCCTTGCCGGCGGCCGCGGCGAGCTCGTCCATGAAGCTCTCGACGACGAAGCTGTTGTGGGTCTCGCCCACACCGCGCCAGAAGCCGATATTGATCGGCGGATCGACGCGCACCCAATCCACGAGTTGGTTCGGGATGGCATAGGACAGGGCCGTCACCGCGCCCACCGCATCGCTGTCGAGCGCCCCCTTGGGCAGCCCGGTCGGGATGAAGGTATTGAGCACCGAGCCGCCGCCGACATGATCGGTAAAGGCGACGGGCATGCCCTCGGCGTCGAGCGCGGCCGAAATGCGGTCGTAGTAGATGGGGCGGTAATTGTCGTGCTGGATGTCCTCTTCGCGCGTCCAGATCAGCTTGACCGGGTACTTCACCTGCGCGGCAAAGAGCGCGGCCTGCACGATGCTTTCCACCGTCAGGCGCCGGCCATAGCCGCCGCCGATCAGCTGGTTGTGGATGCGGACCTGCTCCGGCTTCAGCTTCAGCGCGCCGGCGACGGCCTGCTGGGCATTGACCGGCACCTGCGTGCCCACCCAGACGTCGACGCCGTCCTTCTGCACCTGGATCGTGGTGTTGATCGGCTCCAACGTCGCGTG
Organism: Devosia sp.; assembly: GCA_035547675.1. Lineage (GTDB taxonomy): Bacteria > Pseudomonadota > Alphaproteobacteria > Rhizobiales > Devosiaceae > DASZTU01. The sequence continues at coordinate 18,073 of DASZUI010000239.1, read as the reverse complement.
CGCGAGATTGGGCAGGGTGTAGGCCGCTTCGATCGTCTTGGCCGCAGTTTTCGCCGCCGCCGCCACATCGCCCTTCTTGACGGCGTTCACGGCGCCATCGACCGGCGTGTTCTTGATCGCATCGATCATCTGCTGGGTGGTGACGCCGGCATTGGCGCCATCATCCCAGGTGATCTTGAGCTGGTCGGCGGCGGACTTGGCCGCCCAGAAATGCTCGCCGACCACCGCCACCGCGTTGCCGATCTTGAGCACGTCGACGACGCCCTTGACCTTGCGCGCCGCCGTGTCGTCGACCGAAACCAGCTTGCCGCCGGGCACGGGCGAGGCCAGCACGGTGCCGACCTTCATGCCCGGCACGCGCACGTCTATGCCGTAGATCGCCTTGCCATTGACTTTATGCGGGGTGTCGACGCGCGGCGCCGGCGTGCCGATGAGCTTGAACTGGTCCTTGCTCTTGAGCGCGACGTTCTGCGGCAGCGCTTCCTTGCTCGCCGCCTCGACGAGATCGCCATATTTCAGCGTCTTGCCGTTGGCCGGGTTGGTGACGACGCCGCGGGCAACGGTGAGCGTCGCCGGATCGACTTTCCAGCGCTTGGCGGCGGCGTTGACCAGCATGGTGCGGGCCGCGGCGCCGGCCTGGCGCAGCGGCGTCCAGAAAGCGCGGGTCGAGGTCGAATTGCCCGTGGTTTGCGACTTGAGGATGGGCTGGGCGTAGAGCGCGTTGTTCGGCGGGGCGGGCACGACCTGGATCTGGTCGAGCCCGACCTCGAGCTCCTCGGCGATCAGCATGGAGAGGCCGGTATAGATGCCCTGCCCCATCTCCGCGCTCGGCATGATGAGGACGATCTCGTTATCCTTGCCGATGCGGATAAAGCCGTTGGGCGCAAAGCCGTGGAAGCCGGCATGCTCGTCCCATTCTTTGGGGTCGATGCCGCCCACATATTCGAAGGCCGCGAGCGCCTTGCTGCCGCCCAGCATGCTGAACGCCAGCAGCATGCCGCCGCCCTTGAGGAACTGACGGCGCGTCGCCGCGGGCAGGTTTTTGGTGTCGACCAGGCCATAGCCCTCGCGACGGGTACGATTGATCATGTTCATTGCTTCTGTTCCTGCCGGGGTGCTCAGGCGGTGGCCGCCTGCTTGATGCCTTCGCGGATGCGGACATAGGTGCCGCAGCGGCAGAGATTGCCCTGCATGGCCTCGTCGATGTCCGCATCGGTCGGGTTCGGATTCTTCGCCAGGAGCGAGGTCGCCGACATGATCTGGCCGGACTGGCAATAGCCGCACTGCACGACTTCGAGGTCGAGCCAGGCCTTCTGCACCTTCTTGCCGATCTCGGTGTCGCCGATGCCCTCGATGGTGGTGATCTTCTGCTTGCCGACGTCCGCGACGGCGGTCTGGCAGCCGCGGACGGCCACGCCGTCCAGATGCACGGTGCAGGCGCCACACAGGCCCGCGCCACAGCCGAACTTCGTGCCGGTCATGCCCAGCACATCCCGCAACACCCACAGAAGCGGCATGTCGTCGGGGACGTCGACCTTGTGCTCCTTACCGTTGATCGAAAGCGTATACATTGGCAAACCTCGTAGAGCCGCAACCGGGCAACGACAGGCCGCCCGTGTCGCGGGCGAACATAGCCATGTTCGGCTTAACGAACTACCCCTCGGAGCCAATCTCCCAACGATTTCAATATGTTCGAATGAACATATCATTCACGCGGGAGTGATTGAGGTACGCGCATCATCCGGCGCACGCCCGCCAGAAAAAATAGGCAGTCAAACCAGTGCCGTAGAGGTAGCCCGCTCCGGGGGATCGTCCGGCCTCCAGCCGCTCAAGCGCCGCTGCGCGCCGGCTCGAAGCGGGCGACCAGGGCGTGGCTTTCGCCGGGATAGACGAACCGGACATGGGTCACCGCCTCGCCCCGGCTCCAGGTCCGGCGTTCCATGGCCAGACAGGGCGCGCCGCGCGGCAGGTCGAGGATTGCGCCGATTTTCGCATCGGCGGCGATGGCGCGGATGGTGTGCTCGGCGGCGCTCCACGGCACGCGCGCGAGCAGCCAGGGGCCGGGCGCTACATTTTCAAAGCCCTGGTCCGAGGCGTCGGGCACGCTGGCGAGGCTGATCAGCCGGTGCTCGAGGCAGAATGGCCGGTCGCCGGCAAAGTGGCAGCAAGCGAGTTCGAGCAGCGGCACCGGCCGGTCGATGCCGAGGCGGCGCCGGTCATCGGCGCCGGCGGTGCGGCGGCGACGCCGCAGCAGCCGGTAGGCATAGGCGAGCCCCAGCGCCTCGACCTCCGAGCGGATATCGTGGATTTCGAGCACGGCCGATTGCGCCACGGGCTGCGCCACGAAACTGCCGGAGCGACGGCGGCGCTCGATGAGACCGCTGCGTGCCAATTGGCCGAGGGCCCGGCCAACGGTCATGCGCGAGCAGCCATATTGGCGGGCCAGCTCCACTTCAACGGGAATGCGGTGGCCGGGCGGCCATTGCCCGGAGACGATCTTCTGTTCGATGTCGCCGAGAATACGCTGGTGAAGCGGCGCCGCGACGGCCTCAGGCATGGTCCGCTCCGGCGAGCAGGCGCCGCATGGTGGCGGCGAAGCGCGGTGCGATGGCGTCGCGGGCCATATGGCGACCGCCCTCCACCTGTTTGCGGCCGGCGACCCAGACGCAATCGACGGCAATATTGCCGGCAAAAATCCAGCCATCGAGGACGGCATCGCCCGCGAGGCCGGGCGCATCCCTCAAATCGAGCGAGACGAAGTCGGCCGCTCCACCTTCGATGAGCCCGGCGCCTGTCCCGAGGGCCTGCGCGCCGCCGGCGAGGGCGGCCGCGAACAGGCTGCGGCCGGTCGAGCCTTCGGCTTCGGCCAGCACGTTGCGGGCCCGATGGGCGAGACGCTGCGAATATTCCAACTGGCGCAGCTCCTCGCCCACGCCGACCAGCACGTTGGAGTCCGAGCCGACGCCAAAGCGGCCGCCGGCGCGCAGGAAGGCCGCGCCGGGAAAAATGCCGTCCCCCAGATTGGCCTCGGTGATCGGGCAGAGCCCGGCGACCGCGCCGCTCGCGGCAAGCCGCGCCGTCTCGGCGTCGGTCATGTGGGTTGCGTGGATGAGGCACCAGCGCGGTCCGATTTCGGCATGGTCGAACAGCCATTCGACCGGCCGCGTGCCGGACCAGGCAAGGCAGTCTTCTACTTCGCGGACCTGCTCGGCGATGTGGATATGGATGGGGCTATCGGCGATCTCGGTGATGGCGGCGAGTTCGTCCGGGGTTACGGCCCTGAGGCTGTGCGGCGCGACGCCGACGACGCTGCCCGGCAGCTCGCGCGCAAGCGCCCTGCTCCGCTCCAGCAGGCGGCCGAAGCTGTCGATATCGTTGATGAAACGGCGCTGCCCTTCGCCGGGCGGCGTGCCACCGAAGCCGGCATGGGCATAAAAAACCGGCAGCAGGGTCAGCCCGATGCCGGTCGCGCGCGCTGCCGCCACGATGCGCCCGGCCATCTCGCCGATATCGGCATAGGGGCGGCCGTCGCCGTCGTGATGAAGGTAGTGGAACTCGCCGACCCGGGTGAAGCCGGCTTCGAGCATCTCGACATAGAGCTGGGCGGCGACCGCTTCGACATCGTCGGGCGTCATCGACAGCGCAAAGCGGTACATCAGCTCGCGCCAGGTCCAGAAACTGTCGGCGCCCGGCCCGCGCCGCTCGACCAGGCCGGCCATGGCGCGCTGGAAGGCGTGGCTGTGGAGGTTGGGCATGCCGGGCACGATCGCCGCGTGCCGCTCGTCGCCGGCCCGTGGCGCGACACCGGCGGTGAGCCGCGCCAATCGCCCCTCCGCCAGCTCCAGCCGCACATCGTTTTGCCAGCCGCCGGGGAGCAGCGCGGCTTTCGCATGAATGGCCAAGGTGTCCTCCCGGCGGAAATCCGCTTGCCGCCCTGCGCAATATGTCTATACATATTTTTATCCCGACCGGGGCGCAAGGCAGATGAGTTCACCCCCAACCCTCTGGCGAAATGCGCGGCTCGCAACGCTCGATCCGGCGCTGCCGGGCCTGGGCGTGGTGGAGCGCGGCGCGATCGCCGCGGCGGAAGGGCGCATCGTTTTCGCCGGCCCCGAGGCCGGGCTACCTGCCGGCTTCGCGCCCGACGAGACCATCGATTGCGAAGGTCGCTGGATCACGCCCGGCCTCATCGATTGCCACACCCATCTGGTCTATGCCGGCGACCGGGCGCGCGAATTCGAGCTTCGCCTGGCAGGCGCGAGCTATGAGGAAATTGCCCGGCAGGGCGGCGGAATCGTCTCCTCCGTGGCCGCGGTGCGGGCGGCGGACGAGGCGACGCTCGCGGCAGAGACCCTGCCCCGCCTCGATGCGCTGATCGCCGAGGGGGTGACCACCGTCGAGATCAAGTCGGGCTATGGCCTGACCGTCGCCGACGAGTTGAAGATGCTGCGGGTCGCCCGCGCGCTGCCGGCGAGCCGGCCGATACGGGTAAGGACCAGCTATCTCGGCGCCCATGCCACGCCGCCCGAATACAGGGGCCGCAATGGCGATTTTATCACCGAAGTCGTGCTGCCCGGCCTCGACGCGGCAGCGGCCGCGGGGCTGGCCGACGAGGTCGACGGCTTCTGCGAGGGCATCGCCTTTTCGCCGGCGGAAATGCGGCGGGTCTTCGAGGCGGCGCGCGCGGCCGGTATTCCGGTGCGGCTCCATGCCGACCAGCTTTCGGACCTCGGCGGCGCGGCGCTGGCGGCCGAGTTTGGCGCGCTTTCGGCGGATCATCTCGAATATACGAGCGAGGCGGGCGTTGCGGCGATGGCCGCGGCGGGGACGGTGGCCGTACTGCTGCCGGGCGCCTTCTACTTTATCCGCGAGACGCAGAAGCCGCCGATCGAGCTCTTCCGCCAGCATGGCGTGCCGATGGCGCTGGCCACCGACAGCAATCCGGGGACCTCGCCGCTGACCTCGCTGCTCCTGACCATGAACATGGGCGCCACGCTCTACCGCATGACGGTCGAGGAATGCCTCGCCGGCGTAACGCGCGAGGCGGCGCGGGCGCTGGGGCTGCTCGGTGAAGCCGGCACGCTCGAAGCCGGCAAGGCGGCGGATTTCGCCATCTGGAACATCGAGCGGCCGGCGGAGCTTGTCTATCGCATGGGCTTCAATCCGCTCCACGTGCGCGTCTTCGGGGGCGAAGCGACATGACGATCACGCTGGTTCCGGGCGGCGTACCGCTCGCAACGCTCGAAACCATCTATTGGACCGGCGAGCCGGCGCGGCTCGCCGCCATTGCCGATGCGGGTATCGAACGCGCTGCCGCCCGGATCGCGGAGATCGCCGCCGGCAATGCGCCGGTCTATGGGGTCAATACCGGCTTCGGCAAGCTCGCCTCGATCCGGATCGAGGCTGCCGATGTAGCCGCGCTGCAGCGCAATCTCATCCTCTCCCATTGCTGCGGGCTGGGCGCGCCGCTGACCGAGGACATTGTGCGGCTGGTGATGAGCCTGAAACTGATCTCGCTGGGGCGCGGCGCGTCGGGCGTGCGGCTGGCGCTGGTGCGGCTGATCGAGGACATGCTGGAGCGCGGCGTGATGCCGATGATCCCGGAAAAGGGTTCGGTCGGCGCCTCGGGCGATCTCGCCCCGCTCGCACATATGACCGCGGTGATGATCGGCGAGGGCGAGGCCTTCTATCGCGACGAGTTGCTGCCGGGCGCGGAGGCGATGCGGCGGGCCGGGCTCACCCCCGTGGTGCTTTCGGCCAAGGAGGGGCTGGCGCTGATCAACGGCACGCAGGTCTCGACGGCGCTCGCCCTCGCCGGCCTGTTCCGCGCGCATCGCGCCCTGCAGACGGCGCTGGTGACGGGTGCGCTCTCGACTGATGCAGCGATGGGTTCGGCGGCGCCCTTCCATCCCGATATCCATACGCTCCGCGGGCATCGCGGGCAGATCGACACCGCCGCCGCGCTGCGGGCGCTGATCGAGGGGTCGGCCATCCGCGCCAGCCATATCGAGGGCGACGAGCGCGTGCAGGACCCCTATTGCATCCGCTGCCAGCCGCAGGTGGACGGCGCCTGTCTCGACCTCTTGCGCATGGCGGCGCAGACGCTCGAAACCGAGGCCAATGCGGTGACCGACAATCCGCTGGTGCTGGCGGATGACGAGGTGGTTTCGGGCGGCAATTTCCACGCCGAGCCGGTGGCATTCGCCGCCGACCAGATCGCCATTGCCGTCTGCGAGATCGGCTCGATCGCGCAGCGGCGCATTGCGCTGATGGTCGATCCCAACCTCAATTACGGCCTGCCGCCTTTCCTTGCGCGCAAGCCGGGGCTCAATTCGGGACTGATGATCGCCGAGGTCGCCTCGGCCGCGCTCATGTCCGAAAACAAGCAGATGTCGCATCCGGGCTCGGTCGATTCGACGCCGACTTCCGCCGACCAGGAAGACCATGTCTCCATGGCCTGCCACGCCGCCCGGCGGCTGCTGCAGATGACCGACAATCTTGCCGGCATCATCGGCATCGAGGCGGTGACGGCGGCGCAGGGCGTCGCCATGCGCGCGCCGCTCGCCACCAGCCCCGAACTGCAAAAGGCGTTCGCCGCCATCCGCGCCGTGGTGCCCGACCTCGAGGTCGACCGCTACATGGCCGGCGACCTCAAGGCGGCGGGCGAACTCGTCGCCTCGGGCGCGCTCGCCGCCGCCGTCTCCCCCGGCATATTGCCGCCCCTTCTCAACTGAGTATCGTGCGATGAACGATCCCCGCCGCAATATCCGCGAAATCCATGCGCCCACGGGCGCCGTTCTCAACGCGAAGAGCTGGCAGACCGAAGCGCCGCTCCGCATGCTGATGAACAATCTCGATCCGGGCGTGGCGGAAAATCCGCATGAGCTGGTGGTCTATGGCGGCATTGGCCGGGCGGCACGGACCTGGCAGGATTTCGACACCATCGTTTCCACGCTCAAGACGCTGAACGACGACGAGACGCTGCTGGTGCAGTCCGGCAAGCCGGTGGGCGTGTTCCGCACCCATGCCGACGCGCCGCGCGTGCTGATCGCCAATTCCAACCTCGTGCCGCACTGGGCGACATGGGACCATTTCAACGAGCTCGATAAGAAGGGGCTCGCCATGTACGGCCAGATGACCGCCGGCTCCTGGATCTATATCGGCAGCCAGGGCATCGTGCAGGGTACCTACGAAACCTTCGTCGAGGCCGGGCGGCAGCATTACGATGGCGATCTGCGCGGCCGCTGGATTCTGACCGGCGGTCTCGGCGGCATGGGTGGGGCGCAGCCGCTCGCCGCGACCATGGCGGGCGCGTGCTGCCTCGCCGTCGAGTGCGACCCCGACCGCATCGATTTCCGGCTGCGTACCCGCTATGTGGACGCCAAGGCCGAGACCCTGGACGAAGCCCTCGCCATGATCGAGCGCTGGACGAAGGCGGGCGAGGCCAAGTCGGTCGGGCTCGTCGGCAATGCGGCGGAAGTGCTGCCGGAGATGGTGCGGCGTGGCGTGCGGCCGGACATCGTCACCGACCAGACCTCGGCGCATGACCCGATCAATGGCTATCTGCCCAAGGGCTGGTCGCTCGCCGAATGGCGCGAAAAGCGCGAGACCGATCCCAAAGCGGTGGAGAAGGCGGCGCGCGCCTCGATGCGCGACCATGTGGAGGCGATGCTCGCCTTCTGGCGGCAGGGCATTCCGACGCTCGATTACGGCAACAATATCCGCCAGGTGGCCAAGGATGAGGGGCTGGAGAACGCCTTCGATTTTCCGGGCTTCGTGCCGGCCTATATCAGGCCGCTGTTCTGCCGGGGCGTCGGGCCGTTCCGCTGGGCGGCGCTGTCGGGCGACCCCGAGGACATTTTCCGCACCGACGAGAAGGTCAAGGAGCTGACGCCGGGGAATACCCATCTCCACAACTGGCTCGACATGGCGCGAACGCGCATCGCGTTCCAGGGCCTGCCGGCGCGCATCTGCTGGGTCGGCCTCGGCGACCGCGACCGGCTCGGCCTCGCCTTCAACGAAATGGTCGCCCGGGGCGAGCTCAAGGCGCCGATTGTCATCGGGCGCGACCACCTTGATTCCGGCTCCGTCGCCTCGCCCAATCGCGAGACGGAGGCGATGCGCGACGGTTCGGACGCGGTGTCGGACTGGCCGCTGCTCAATGCGCTGCTCAATACCGCCTCTGGCGCGACCTGGGTGTCGATCCATCACGGCGGCGGCGTCGGCATAGGCTATTCGCAGCATGCCGGGATGGTGATCTGCGCCGATGGGACGGAAGCGGCGGCAAGGAAGCTGGCGCGCGTGCTGTGGAACGACCCGGCGACCGGCGTCATGCGCCATGCCGACGCCGGCTACGACATCGCGCTCGACGTGGCGCGGGAAAAGGGCCTGCGGCTGCCCGCGATCCTGGGGAACTGACCATGCGGGTGCTGCGCTGGGCCGATTACCGGCGCATGAAGTGGAAGAACGGCGGCGGGGAAACGGCGGAAATCGCCGCGTTCCCGGAGGGCGCCGGCATGGACGATTTCGGCTGGCGGCTGTCGATGGCGACGGTGGCCGTCGACGGGCCGTTTTCCGCCTTCGCCGGCATCGACCGCACGCTGACGATCATCGAGGGGAACGGGATCGAGCTGGCGGTCGGCGATGCGGCGCCGGTGCGGCTGACGACGGCGTCCCTGCCCCACAGCTTTCCCGGCGATGTGCCGGCCTTCGCGCGGCTGATCGATGGGCCGGTGCTCGACCTCAATGTGATGACGCGGCGGGGCAGGTTTTCGCACACGGTCGAGCGGGTCGCCGCGCCGGCGGAAACGGAAGCGAGCGCGGTCGTATGCCTGACCGGGACGGCGATGGTCGAAGGTCGGACCCTCGGGCCCAGGGACAGTGGGGTTGATCTGACGGATACCGTGAGGATTGACGGCACGGGCGAGATACTTGCCGTCGGGATCATGCGGGAGGACTAAGGCCCCCTCACCCGGCGCTTCGCGCCGACCTCTCCCCCGAGGGAGAGGTGAAGCGGGCACAGCCTCGCCGCAGCGTCACCTCTCCCTTCGGGGGAGAGGTCGGATGGCGCAGCCATCCGGGTGAGGGGGCCTTGTTCCCTACCCCGCCGTCACAGCCGCGATGGCCTCGCTGCGGACTTCCTCCGTCAGCTTCAGCCGGAGCGCCGAGAATTCCGGGCTGGCCTTGAGCTTGTAGGAGCGCGGGTGCGGCAGGTCGACGGGAGTGATCGACTTGATGGCGCCGGGGCGCGCGGTCATCGTCACGACGCGGGCGGCCATGAAGACGGCTTCCTCGATGTCGTGAGTGACGAAAATCACGGTCTTCTTCTCGCGTTCCCAGATGCCGAGCAGCAATTCCTGCATGAGCCCGCGGGTCTGGTTGTCGAGGGCGCCGAAGGGCTCGTCGAGCAGCAGGATTTTCGGGTCGTTGGCGAGCGCGCGGGCGATGGCGGTGCGCTGCTGCATGCCGCCCGAGAGCTGCTTGGGCCAGTGGTTCTCGAAGCCTCGCAGGCCGACCTTGTCGATATAGGAATCGACGATCTCGTTGCGCTCGCGTTCCGGCACGCCGCGCTCGCGCAGGCCGAAGGCGACGTTCTGGCGGACGGTGAGCCAGGGGAAGAGCGTATAGGACTGGAAGACCATGCCGCGATCGGCGCCGGGGCCCGTCACCTCCCTGCCCTCGAGCAGCACCTGCCCGACCGTCGGGTGATCGAGGCCGGCGATGATCCTGAGCAGCGTCGATTTCCCGCAGCCCGAGGGGCCGAGGATGGTGACGAAGTCATTGCGCGGAATGTCGAGGTCGGTGGGCCGGAGCGCCAATGTCGGCTGGCCGCCATGCACGCCCGGAAAGGTGCGGCTGACGCCGCGAATGGAGAGTTCGGCCGCCTCGCTCATGCCAGCCTCCAGGCGAAGAGCGTGTGGTTGGCCCATTTGAACAGGAAATCCGAAATGAGGCCGATAATGCCGATCACGATGATGCCGAAGATGATCTGCCCCGTCGCCAGCAGCGCCTGGGAATTGATGATCATGTAGCCGATGCCGGAGGAGGCGCCGATGAGTTCGGCGACGATGACATAGGTCCAGGCCCAGCCGAGGACCAGCCGCAGCGCCTCGGCGATCTCCGGCGCATTGGCGGGCAGCAATACGCGGCGGATGATGCCGCTGTCATTGGCGCCGAGCGTATAGGCGGCCTCGACCAGGTCGCGACGGGTATTGGAGACCGAGACCGCGACCATGAGGATGATCTGGAAGATCGAGCCGATGACGATCACCAGCAGCTTCTGCGTCTCGCCGATGCCGGCCCAGAGGATGAGCAGCGGCACGAAGGCGGATGCCGGCAGGTAGCGGGCGAAGGAAATGAAGGGCTCGAGCAGCGCCTCTATGGGTTTGTAGGCGCCCATGGCGATGCCGATGGGCACGCCCACCACCGCCGCGATGACGAAGCCGCCGACCACGCGCCAGACCGTCATGCCGATATCGACGGCGAAACCCTGGTTGACCAGGAGGTCGTAGCCGTTCTCGACCATGGTGATCGGATCGGCGAGGAAGGTCTTGGAGATGAAGCCGCCGAGCGTCGCGACGCCCCAGGCCACCACGAACAGCACGAAGAAGAGCAGCCCCAGCAGGATACGGCTGCGGGCGCTGATCGGTTGGAGCGGGTGCATCATGGGTGGGCAGGCGGGCGCGCCGGAAGCTGACTTGCCGGTGCGCCCGCCGATCTCATCTCGCTACTGAATGAAGGACGTGTCGGCCAGCGTCGTCAGGTCGGGCTTCGACTTGATGACGCCGCCGGTGAGCAGCAGGTCGGCCGCCTGCGTGTTGAAGGCCGGGAAGGTCTGCTCGAAGAAGGTCTTGTTGGCCGGCTTGTCGAGCCATTGCAGGTAGGCCGCCGAATCCGCGAAGTCCTTGGCCGACTGCTTGACGTCGGCGCCCATGATCGCGTCGGACTTGTCCTTGTCCGTCTTGATCATGTCCAGGGCCTCGAAATAGCTGTCGGCGAGCGCCTTGGCCGCATCGGGGTGGGCCTTGAGGAAGTCGGTCGAGCAGCCGACCGTGTCGAGGATCACCGGGTAATCGACGGTGGTCGCCAGCACCTTGCCGGATTGCGGCGCCTCGCGCACCTTGGATAGATAGGGCTCATAGGTCGATGCCGCATCGTTCTGGCCGGCGATGAAGGCCTGCGCGGCGGCGTCGGGCTCCATGTTGACGCGCTTGATGTCCTTCATGGAGAGGCCGTTCTTGGCGAGGATTTCGGCGAGCAGGAAATAGGGCGAGGTGCCGGGCGCCGAAGCGGCGACGGTCTTGCCCTTGAGGTCGGCCACCGTCTTGATGTCGGGCCGCGCCACGATGCCGTCGGCGCCGTGCGAGGTATCCACGGCGAAGATTTCCTTGGCCGAAATGCCGGCCGCCGCCCAGACGATCCAGGTCTCGACGGTCGTTGCGGCACACTGGATGGAATTGTTGGCGAGCGCCAATTGGCGGCTCGATTGCGGGATTTTCGGCAGCGTCACGTCGAGCCCGTGCTTCTTGAAAATCCCGGCCTGCATGGCCAGCGTCAGCGGCCCGAAGCCGGTCCAGCCCGAAATGCCGATCGCGACGGACGTGTCCGCATAGGAAGCCCCCGTCGCCGCCAGCGCCGCGCCGAAGGCGGCGGCCATAATCCACACTGATTTCATGTCCTTACCCCGTTTACCCTGCTGTTCGCCTCGAGCATTCACGTTCCGATGGGAAAAGTGGGACCACTCTTCCTGAAAACGCTTTAGGCAATCTGACGCGTTGCCTCTAATTCGGGCATGGTAGGATGGCCGCTTCCGCCTCGTCCAGATAATTCGCGCGCTCCCACGGTGGGGAGAAGGTACGGTTGCGGACGGTGGCGCGCTTTACATATCGGTGCGGCCACTTATGCTTCGCGTCCGAATTGGCCCGCCCTGGGCCCCAAGGTTCAACGAGTCGGTTTTGGCCCAGCTCTCGCTTCGCAATATCCGGAAAAGCTTCAAGTCATTGGAGGTCCTGCACGGCATCGACCTCGATATCGGGGATCGCGAACTGGTCGTGTTCGTCGGCCCGTCGGGGTGCGGGAAATCCACGCTGCTGAGGCTGATCGCCGGGCTCGATCCGATCACCGACGGCGAGTTCCGGCTCGACGGCCGGCGGATGAACGACGTCGCGCCGTCGCGGCGCGGCATCGCCATGGTGTTCCAGTCCTATGCGCTCTATCCGCATATGGATGTCTATGAGAACATGGCTTTCGGGGCGCGGCTCATGGGGCTCGACAAGGGCGAGGTCGAGGCGCGGATCGCCGAGGCGGCGCGCATGCTGCGCCTCGAGGACTATCTGAAGCGGCGGCCGCGCGAGCTGTCGGGCGGGCAGCGGCAGCGCGTGGCCATCGGGCGGGCGCTGGTCAGGAAGCCGCGCGTGCTGCTGCTCGACGAGCCGCTCTCCAATCTCGATGCGGCGCTCAGGTCCGAAGTGCGGCTGGAGATTGCGCGCCTCCATCGCGAGATCGGCGGCACGACGATCTACGTCACCCACGACCAGGTGGAGGCGATGACGCTCGCCGACCGCATCGTGGTGATGAACAAGGGCGATATCGAGCAGGTCGGCTCGCCGCGCGAACTCTACCAGCAGCCCGCCAACATCTTCGTTGCGACCTTCATCGGCTCGCCGCGCATGACGCTGCTGGAGATGGAGCGCGATGGCGAGCGGCTGGGGCTTGGCAATGCCGGCAGCCTCGTACTGCCGGGCTTGCCGGCGGCGGCGGGGCGCGGGCTCACCGTGGGCGTGCGGCCCGATGCGCTCAGGGTGTCGCGCGCCGCGGGCGAGAATGCGCTTTCGGCCAATGTGATCTATACCGAATATCTGGGGGACGACGCCTATGTCTATGCCCGGCTCGGGGACGGGACCCAGGTGAGCATACGCACGGACCCCGAGGAGCGGTTCGAGCCGGATGAAAAGGTCGCCATTTCCATCGTACCGGGGGCGGCGCACTTCTTCAGCAGCTCCGACGGCAGGCGGCTCGCCGCCTGAAACGACAACAATGAATTCCACAAGGAGAGGACGATGAGAAAAACAAGGATCGCGGCGGCGCTGCTGGGCCTGTCCGCGGCGGCCGTGGCGCTGCCGAGCTTTGCCGAGGACATCACCTTCTGGAGCTGGCGCCAGGAGGACAAGGCTACCTATGACAAGATCATCAAGGATTTCGAGGCCAAGAACCCCGGCATCAACGTCACCTTCCAGGCCTATGCGCCGGAGAACTACAACACCATCCTGACCACGGCGCTGGCCGGCGGCACGGGGCCGGACGTGATGATGGTGCGCGCCTATGGCGCCTTCGAGACCGTCGCTGCGCCGGGCTATCTGCTGCCGCTCGACAATGACAAGGTACCGGGCCTCAGCGCCCTGCCCGCCCCGGCGCTCGCCGGCGAGACGCTGCGCGCCGACGGCAAGGTCTATGCGGTGCCGTTCTCGGCCCAGACCATGCTGCTCATCTACAACAAGAAGGTGCTCTCGGATAACGGGCTTACCCCGCCCTCGACCTGGGACGACCTGGTCAAGGATTGCGAGGCGCTCAAGGCCAAGGGCATTTTCTGCTTCGCCAACGGCACGGCGACCGCCTGGCAGAACGAAACCATCGTGTCGGCGCTCGGCTCCTCGATCATGGGCCGGAGCTTCTACGACGACCTCAAGGCCGGCAAGGTGGACTTCACCGATCCGCGCTTCGTCAACGCGCTCGACCACCTCAAGCAGATCAGCGCCTATTTCCCGGACGGCTTCACCGGCCTCGACTACCCCTCGGCGCAGCAGCTGTTCATTTCGGGCGCGGCAGGGTTCTTTGCCGGCGGCTCGTTCGAACTGGCCAATTTCCAGTCGCAGAACAAGGATCTCGACCTCGGCGTCGTGCCCTCGCCGGTGCTCAAGGCCGGCGACGAGCCGCTGGTCGGGCTCTACAATGACGGCGGCTATGCCGGCAACGCCAAGACCAAATCGCCCGACGCGGTCTATAAATTCCTCGCCTATCTCACCAGCAAGGATTTCGGGCAGGTCTTCGCCAACGATCTCGGCAATGTCACCCCGATCCCGGGCGTGACGTTCAACAACCCGCTGCTGCAGCAGGTCAAGACGCTCGACGAGCACTCGATCCCCTACATCATGCTGGTCGATTTCCGCTACAAGGACCCGACCGGCTCGGTGCTGCTGCAGGCCGCCGTGCAGAAGATGCTCGCCGGCCAGGAGACGCCCGAGCAGGCAGCCAAGGACGTGACCGACGGCATCGCGACCTATTATGCGCCGTTCCAGAAGCTGAAGAAGTGACCAGCCATTCGGCTGGACCTCACTTCGGTGTGGGCAGGTAGGGTGGCCACTGGCTGCCCTCCCCCCTGAGGGGAGGGCGGCGGCAGCCGGGTGGGGGTAAACAACGCGCGCCGGCGTTTGCGGAAAGGACCCCCACCCTTGATCCCTCCCCTCAAGGGGGAGGGAGACGAGGCGGCACCCTCCCGTCGTTTACCACGACGTCATTCCGGCGAAGGCCGGAATCCAGTTCAGGCACAGCGCCGATAACTGGATTCCCGCCTTCGTGGGACTGACGAAGCGAGCGAGGCAAGGCCGCGCCCCAACAACGAGGCAAGGCCGCGCCCCAACCACCACGTCATTCCCGCGAAGGCGGGAATCCAGTTTGAAGCAGTCCCTCACGCCCGAGCCTAAATGCCCGCACTTCGCCTCTCCCGCCGCGGCCTGTGGATTACCGCGCTGATCGTCCCGCCGCTCGCGGTGATGGCGGTGTTCGTCGTCTATCCGATCCTGTCGGCGCTGGCCTACGCGTTCTTCTCGTGGAACGGGCTGATCCGGGGCGATTTCATCTGGTTCGGCAATTTCTACGACGTGCTGGCGAAGCCCCCCTTCGCGAGCTGGACATGGAACGCCTTCTTCCACAACGTCATCGTGTTCGTCGCCCTGCTGGTGGTCGAGGACGGGCTCGGCTTCCTGCTTGCCTATGCGCTCTGGCGCGAGCTGCCGGGCGCGCGCTTCCACCGGGTGGCGGTGTTCCTGCCGGTCGTGCTCTCCACGGTTATCGTGGGCTTTCTCTGGAAGCTGTTCTACCACCCGCTGTTCGGGCTGGTGAACAAGACGCTCAGCGCCGTGGGCCTGCACGCCCTCGCCCATCCCTGGCTCGGCGACAATGCAACGGCACTCGGGGCGCTGATTTTCGCCAATGCCTGGCACTTCGTCGGCTTCCCGACGCTGGTTTTCCTCGCCGGCATGCAGCGCATCCCCACCGAAGTGCTCGACGCCTCGCGCATGGAGACCGAGAGCGAGTGGGTGCGGATCACCAGGATCATCTGGCCGCTGGTGGCGCCGAGCGCCACGGTCGTCTTCGTGCTGCTCTTCATCGGCGCCTTCAACTGGTTCGAGATCCCCTACATCATGGTGGGCCTCGACGGTTCGCCCTTCGGCTCGACCGACGTGCTCGGCCTCCTCTTCTACCGCACCGCCTTCGGCAACCAGTCGTCGGGCGCGCAGGATTTCGGCCATGGCAGCGCGCTCGCCGTGCTGATCTTCCTCTTCATCGGCGTGATCGCGACCCTGCTCACCATCCGCCTCAGGGCGCGGGAGATCGAGCTGTGAGCCGCGCCGAGGCCGAAAGCCGACATTTCGAAACCCGCTCCGGGCTGCTCGCCACCTTCGGGCGCGACGGGCTGTTGCAGATCCTGCTCGTCGCCAATTCGGTGCTGATGCTGTTCCCGATCGTCATCATGGCGATGTCGGCGTTCAAATCGAACGTGCAGATTTTCAACACGCCCTTCGCCCTGCCCGATTTCACCAATCTCGCCAATTTCGCGGCGATCTGGACGGGGACGAACTTCGTCCGCTACTTCCTCAATTCGATCGTGGTCACCGGCTCCTCGCTGGTGCTGATCCTCGTGCTCGGGACCATGGCGGCCTATGCCATTGCGCGCTACGAATTCCCCGGCGCCGCGGCGGTGCTGCTGTTCTTCCTCGCGGGCCTGACCGTGCCGCTGAAACTCGCGGTCATTCCGCTCTTTATCCTGATGCGCGATTTGGGCATTCTCAACAACCAGCTCTCGCTCATCTGCGTCTATGTCGCGATGGGGCTGCCGACGACTGTCTTCATCATGACAAGCTTCTTGCGCACCCTGCCCTCCGAACTAGAGGATGCGGCGCGCATGGATGGAGCGAACGAATTCCTGATCATGCGCAAGGTCATGCTGCCGCTCGCCACGCCGGCGCTGGTCATTGCCGGCATTCAGAACGCGGTGCCGATCTGGAACGACTTCTTCTTTCCACTGATCTTCATTCAGAACGACAACCTCAAGACCTTACCACAGGGCCTCACTACCTTCATGGGCGAATACAATACCAATTGGGGCGTGCTCTTTGCCGGGCTGACGCTCAGCGCTGCGCCGGTCATCCTCATCTATATCCTGCTGTCGCGGCAGTTCATCAGCGGCATGACGCAGGGAGCCATAAAATGACGCCCTTCGTGCCGAGGGGCAGCCTCATCGTTTCCTGCCAGGCGCGCGCCGACAATCCGCTGCACGGCCCGGTCTTCATGGGCGCCATGGCGCTGGCCGCGCGCGATGGCGGGGCGGCCGCGATCCGCGCCAACGGCCCGGCGGACCTGGCGGCCTGCAAGGCCGCGGGCCTGCCGGTGGTCGGCATCAACAAGGTGTTCGACCCGCGCTATCCGGTTTACATCACGCCGACTTTCGAGTCCGCCGCCGTGCTGGCGGAAGCGGGCGCCGACGTCATCGCCATCGACTGCACGCCGCGGCCGCGCGACGGCGGCCCCGTCGCGGACACGGTGCGCCGCATCATCGACGAGCTCGGCCTGCCGGTCTTCGCCGATGTTTCCACGCTCGAGGAGGGCATTGCCGCCGAGGCGATGGGGGCGAGCTATGTCTCGACCACGCTTGCCGGCTACACCGCCTATACCGAGCACCGGGCCGGCGAGCCCGATCTGGCGCTGGTCGAGGCGCTGGCGCGGCGGCTTTCCGTGCCGGTCATTGCCGAGGGACGCTTCAACACCCCTGCCCTCGCCCGCGCCGCCATCGATGCCGGGGCGCATGCGGTGGTCGTGGGCACCATGATCACCAATCCGCGCGAGATCACCCGCGGCTTCGTCGCCGCCCTTCAACCCGCATGAGCTGCAATTGAACCGCAATTTCCTGGGTATCGACATCGGCGGTACGGCCTCGCGCTGGGCCGTCGTTTCGGAAACCGGCAAGACGCTGGCGCGCGGCAGCGTGGGCGGGGCGACGGGCCATCTCTTCAATCCGGCCGAGCGGGCGCGCTTCGCCGCGACCATCGCGGCCATCCACGACGCGGCGGGCGGCGGCATTGCCGGCGTCTATGCCGGCGTAACCGGGCTCGGCGCCGCCGTGGAGCAGGAAAGCCGCACGCTGATCGGCGAGATTTTCGGCCTGTCGCCTGAAGCGGTGCTGGCGACGGATGACGTGGCGCTGGCCTTCCGCGCCACCTTCGCGCCCGGCGCCGGGCATCTCGTCGCGGCCGGCACGGGCTCGATCGGCATCCACTTTTCGGCCGACGGCCAGCTGGTCCGCGTCGGCGGGCGCGGCATCCTGGTGGATGATGGCGGCTCCGGCGCCTGGATCGCGCTGCGCGCCATCGACCGGCTGTTCCGCCGGATCGACGCGGCCGGGGAGCCGGCCGAGGCGCGCATTCTCGCCGACAAGCTCTTCGAGGCAATCGGCGGCGAGGGCTGGGAGGCGGTGCGCAGCTTCGTTTATGGCAGCGACCGCGGCCGGATCGGCATGCTGGCGACCCCCGTGGCCCAGGCGGCGGAGCTCGGTGACCCCCTCGCCACCGCGATCCTCTACGACGCCATCGACGAGCTGACCCGGCTGGCCCGGGCCCTGATCTTCCGCGGCGGCCAGCTCCCGGTGGCCTTCATCGGCGGGGTGATCGACCTCAGCCCGATGATGCGGCCCGGCCTGCAGCGCGCCCTGCCCGACACGGAAGTCCTCTTCCCCACCACCGACGCCGCCCTCGCCGCCGCCCACATCGCCCGAACCAGCCATTCGGCTGGACCGGATTTT
>DASZUI010000238.1:0-13577 GCA_035547675.1 Devosia sp. | reverse complement strand
GATGAGCCTCACTCATGACGACATGGTGCCCAATGCCGGCTTCGGCTATAACAAGGATGCCTATAATGCGGCGCTCGCCAAGGGTAACGCCTGCCCGGTGACCCAGCAGGCCCAGCCGGTTTCCGACACGCAGCCGGTTGCGCATGCCCGGGCCCGCACCCAGGCGAGCTACAACTAGAGCGTTTCACGTTCTGATTGCATCAGAACGTGAGCTCTAAGTTCTTGAGTTGTCGCGTTTTCGAACCGGAAAAGTGGAACCACTTTTCCTGAAAACGCTCTAAAGCGTTTTACCCGCTCCCATAGGAGCGGCATCTGCCTCCAAAGTCCGGCCGGCGATGGTTTGCCCCATCACCGGCCGTCTGGTATCCGGGCGGGGCTCAGCCTCTTGCCGCAGAAGGCGCTATGCTGAGCTTGAGTCCGTCGAGTGCCTCGCTCAGCAGAATCTGGCAGGAGAGCCGCGAATTCGGCTTCCTGTCGAGGGTCGAACAGAGCAGATCTTCCTCGTCGTCGCTCGCCGGCGGCAATTCGGCCAGCCGAACCTCATCCACATAGACGTGGCATGTCGCGCAGGCGCAGCCGCCGCCGCATTCGGCCCTGATATCGAGCCCCCAGTCGCGGATCACCTCCATGGCGCGCCAGCCCTCGAGCCCTTCGAGCTCGTGCTCCACGCCATGGGTATCGGTGACCAGGATTTTCATCGGATAGACCGGCAGTCGGCAATGGGCAGTCGGCAGTCGCCTACTGGCACATCGGTTCTTCCGACTGCCGACTGCCGATTGCCGACTGCCCAGATCCCGCCGACTGCCCCAATCATCAGCCCACCACCCCCAGCTTCCGCTGCAGCTTGGTCGAAGACGTGGTGTACTGGAACACCACCCGCTCGTCCGGCGAAACGATCTTCTTGGCCGCCTGCGCCATCAACGCCGCCTCATGGAAGCCGGAGAGGATGAGCTTGAGCTTGCCCGGATAGGCGTTGATGTCCCCGATGGCGAAGACGCCCGGCATCGAGGATTCGAACTTTTCCGTATCGACCGCGACCAGCCCGTCCTTGAGCTCCAACCCCCATTCGCCGACCGGGCCGAGCTTCATGGTCAGCCCGAAAAAGGGCAGGAGCCGCGTCGCCGGGATCGACAGGTCGCCGGCGTCGGTCGCCAGGTGCACATGGTTGAGCCGGCCGTCCTCGCCCTCGATCCGGGCGATCTGGCCGAGCTGGAAGCTGATCTTGCCCTCCATCACCAGCTCCTTCATCCGGTTGACCGAGGCCGGGGCCGCCTTGAAGGCGTCGCGGCGGTGCACCAGCGTCAGCGAGCGGGCGATAGGCTGCAAATTCAGCGTCCAGTCGAGCGCCGAATCGCCGCCGCCGACGATCACCACGTCCTGGTCGCGGAAATCCTCCATCTTGCGCACCGCGTAGAAGACCGACTTGCCCTCATAGGCTTCGATCCCCTCGACCGGCGGCCGCTTGGCCTGGAACGAGCCGCCGCCCGCCGCGATCACCACCGCCTTGCAGCGGAACACCTCGCCGGCATCCGTCGTCAGCCGGAAGCCGCCGTCCTCGAGCTTTTCGAGGCTCGATACCATCTGCCCGAAATGGAATTCCGGCGTGAACGGCGCGATCTGCTGCATGAGATTGTCGACCAGCGCCTGCCCGGTCACCACGGGAAAGCCCGGAATGTCGTAGATCGGCTTTTCCGGATAGAGTTCCGTGCACTGCCCGCCCGCCCGGTCGAGAATGTCGATCAGATGGCATCTGACATCGAGCAGCCCGAGCTCGAACACGGCGAACAGGCCCACCGGGCCCGCGCCGACGATGACCACATCGGTGACGATTTCAGCTTCGGACATTTCTCTCTCGATTATTCGCGGATGAGGTTCCGCTGGGACTTGTTTCTATGGCCGCACCTTGGGCCAGGATGGATTCCGGCCTTCGCCGGAATGACGGCGTGTTTATGGCAAGGCCGTGCCTAAGGCTCGATGTCATTCCGGCGCAGGCCGGAATCCAGCATCAGGCACGCCGCCGTCATGCGGTTTCGGTTTGCCTGCCCGGGACCCGCAAAAACGGCCGCGTCCCGGCCGGCACCTCGCTCGTCCCCACCGGCTGGTAGAACAGCGCCACTTCCGGCAGCCGCCCCTCGAGCAGCGCCTTGCGCGTCGGCTCGTGCCTGACGACGAAGGCATTGACGCCGCAGCGCCGCATCAGCGGAATCTGGTCGGAAAGCACATCGCCCACCGCCCGGATTTCGCCCGTATAGCCCAGCCGTTCGGACAAGAGCCGCGCCGTCGTATAGCCGCGCCCATCCGTGAACGACGGAAAGGCGATCGCCACCGAGGCGAAGCGGCCGAGATCCCCGGCGACGCTCTCCACGGCGTCGCCCGGCTCGACCAGAAGCCCCAGCGGATGCGGATTGGCGAGGAACGCCGCCCGGTTCGCCTGGAACAGTTTCAGCGGCACATGCGTATAGCGCGCCGTGGCCGGCTCATAGGCCTCCGACCAGGGGGTGAAGGGATCGGCGATGAAGCCGTCATTCTTCCAGAGATTATGCTCGACGTCCGCCATCGGCCGGGCGATCGCTCCGTTGAAATCGAAATGGATGCCGCATTCCTTCTTGTCGAGCCCGCGCCAACGGCCGGCCCGTGCATCTTCGCCCTCTGCTACAGCCGAAGTGCAGGGCGCGCAACCGATCGATTTGAAGCCTTTTCCATAGAGCGGATGCTCCGGCAGGTCGTGCGCCTGGCGATAGGCGGCGACGTCCGCATCGCTCCAATAGGCCAGGGGATTGACCTTGATCCGGTCGTCGCTGGTCAATTCGAAATGCGGCAGCACGCCGCGCTCGCGCGTCTGGTAGCGCTTGCGGCCCGTCACCCAGCCGCCATACCTCTCCAGCGCCGGCTCCAGCGGCTCGGTCTTCCGGATATGGCAGCAGGAATCGGGGTCCGTCTCCCACAGGTCGCCGTAGGGATCGAACTGCGCGATGTCGGCCGGGTCGGGCGTCAGCGAAATGACATTGGTGAGCCCGAGCCGCGCCTTCAGCGTCTCGACATAGGCCAGCGTCTCGGGAAAATGCTTGCCGGTTTCGAGGAAATAGACCGGCAGGTCAGGATTGATCTCGGCCACCATGTGCAGCAGCACCGCCGAATCCGCGCCGAAGGACGAAACGATCGCCACGTCCCCGGCAAGCAAATCGGTAAGCGCCTGCCGCAGCACGCCCTGCGCGTCCATCTCGTCGAACATGCCGTTGAGCGCCATAATCCCAAGCGCCCTGAGGCGGTCCGGCTTCTTGAGGGAGTGGAGCATGCCGGCGGTCATGACGCATCGCCCTTCCCAAAACCACCGCCGTCATTCCGGCGAAGGCCGGAATCCGGCATCGCGCGCCGTGCATCCGAATGGACCCCGGCCTTCGCCGGGGTGACACCGCGTGTGCGGTGCGGCCGTGCCGACGAGGTTGCATCGCCGTGCCTTGGTTCCAGCCTAGCCATTCCCATAAAGCGCCTCCTTGAACGGCGCCTCGCCCAGCCGGCGGAAGGCGGCGATGAAGGGCTCGTCCGCCGTCTCGCGCCGCGCGATATAGGCGTCGATCAGTCGTTCCACGGCATCCGGCACCTGCTCCGCCTCGAAGCCCGGCCCGAGAATCTTGCCGATCGCCGCATTCTCCGTGCCGTCCCCGCCGACGGTGATCTGATAGAGCTCGCCGCCTTTCTTCTCGACGCCGAGAATGCCGATATGGCCGACATGGTGGTGGCCGCAGGCATTGATGCAGCCGGAAATCTTGATCTTGAGCTCGCCGATTTCCTTCTGCCGTTCGGGCGCCGCGAATTTCCGCGACAATTCCTCGGCGATGGGAATCGAGCGCGCATTGGCGAGCGCGCAGAAATCGAGGCCCGGGCAGCAGATGATGTCGGTGATCTCCCCGGCATTGCCGCTTTCGAGCCCCGCCGCGACCAGCCCGTCATAGACGGCCCTGAGATCGGCGATCGCCACATGCGGCAGCACCAGGTTCTGCTCGTGCGTCGCGCGCAATTCGTCGAAGGAATAGCGCTCGGCGAGGTCCGCCACCGCCTCCATCTGCGACGTGGAAATGTCGCCCGGCGGCTTG
This sequence comes from Devosia sp., assembly GCA_035547675.1. Lineage (GTDB taxonomy): Bacteria > Pseudomonadota > Alphaproteobacteria > Rhizobiales > Devosiaceae > DASZTU01. The sequence continues at coordinate 9,483 of DASZUI010000238.1, read as the reverse complement.
CCGATCGGCTTCAGCGAAATGGTGACGCTCACATAGCCCGGCACGCGGTGCGCGTTGAGGTTGTTGTCGAGAAAGCGCCCGTAAGCCGGCTCCAGGATTCGCGCTTTCGCCACGTCTATCGTGGTGATCGGCTGTTCGCGGAACGGCGGATCGGCGAAATAGGCGGCGATCCGGTCGAGTTCCTCCTGCGGCAGCGTCAGCACGCCGCCGCGAATGGCGGCGAACTCCGCCTCGACCTGCCCCTTGATGGTCTCGAGGCCCTCCTCATGGACGAGAATCTTGATGCGCGCCTTGAACTTGTTGTCGCGCCGGCCATAGCGGTTATAGACCCGCAGGATGCTCTCCAGATAGGCGAGCAAATCGCGGTGCGGCACATAGGAATTGATGAGCTTGGCGATCATCGGCGTCCGGCCGAGCCCGCCGCCGACCCAGACTTCCCAGCCGATCTCCCCCGCCCCGTTGGTCACCGCCTTGAGGCCGATGTCGTGGAACTTGATCGCCGCCCGGTCCGACGGCGCGCCGATCAGCGCGATCTTGAACTTACGCGGCAGGTAGGAAAATTCGGGGTGGAGGCTCGACCACTGCCGGATGATCTCGGCCACGGGCCGCGGGTCGATGATCTCGTCCGCCGCCGCGCCCGCGAACTGATCCACCGTGACGTTGCGGATGCAATTGCCCGAGGTCTGGATCGAGTGCATCTCGACCGAATTGAGATGGTCGATGATATCCGGCACATCGACCAGCTTGGGCCAGTTGAACTGGATATTGGTGCGCGTCGTGAAGTGGCCGTAGCCGCGGTCATAGGTCCGCGCGATATAGGCGAGCTTCCGCATTTGCCGCGAATTGAGCGTGCCATAAGGCACGGCGATGCGGAACATATAGGCGTGGAGCTGCAGATAGAGCCCGTTCATCAGCCTGAGCGGCCGGAACTGGTCCTCGTTGAGTTCGCCCCGGAGCCGCCGGTTCACCTGGTCGCGGAACTGGTCGGCGCGCGCCTTCACGAAGCCCGCGTCGAACTCGTCATATCGATACATGGTCGTTCTCACCCAGATGCTGGCGGTCGAAGACGGGCGCGGTGGAGCCCGTGGCGCGGATGCGCTCGCGCAGCCGCTCCGGCACGATCCGGCCGCCGACCACCGAAACTTTCTCGATCTCGACGCTAAGAATCCTGAGCGTCGCCTTGGTCCGGGCCAGCGCGTCGTCGCGCGCCGCCTTGTCTTCCGGCCCGAACAGCCGCGCCGCCTGCAGGTCTTCGCCCCAATTGCCATTGGCGTCGAGATAGACCGTCGCCCCCGAGGCGAGTTCGTTGCCGGTCAGGATTTCCATTGACTACGCTACCTTGAATTCTCGCGCGGCGAAGGCCGCCGCATCCTGCCAGTCGCCCGCCGCAACCGCCTCCCCGACCAGGATGACGGCCGGTCCGTCGGCGAATTCCGCCTCGCCGGCGGCGAGCTGCCCGAGCGTCCCGCGATAGAAGCGCCGCTCCTTGCGGCCGGCATTGACCACGATGCCCACCGGCACGTCGGCCCCGAGCCCGTTCCCGACCAGCTTGGCCGCAACCTCCCCGGCGATCGACTTGCCCATATAGAGGGCCAGCGTCAGCCCCGAATTGGCCAGCGCCGCCCAATGCGTCACTTCCTCGTCGTCCGCGCCATGCGCGGTGGCGAAGATGAAGCCGGACGATACCTTGCGCAGCGTCACCGGCGTCGCGCTGTCGGCCGCCGCCGCCAGCGCCGCCGAAATGCCCGGCACGATCGTGTAGGCAATGCCGGCTTTCCGCAGCGCCGCGATCTCCTCGCCCGCCCGGCCGAAAACCATCGGATCGCCGCCCTTGAGCCGCGCCACCCGCTTGCCCTCGCCGGCGAGCCTGACGATCAGCGTATTGATCTGCGCCTGGCTGAAGGAATGATGCCCCTTGGCCTTGCCGACCGAAATCCGGTCGGCGTCGCGCCGGCCCATTTCGACCACCGCCGCCGGCACCAGCTGGTCGTGGACGATCACGTCCGCTTCCTGCAGCAGCCGCTGCGCCCTGAGCGTCAGCAAATCCTCTGCCCCCGGCCCTGCCCCGATCAGATGGACAATGCCGCCCGCGGGTCCTGCGGAGGCATGGGCGGCCAGCAATTGCTCGGCTTCGCGCCCGCCATCGCCCACCAGCGCCTCATAATAACGGCGCCGCGCCCTGCCCTCGGGCAGCAGCCGCTTGACGCTGTCGCGCATCCGCCCCGCCGCGCGTACCAGCACGCCGATGTCCGGCGACAGCAGCGCCTCGATCCTGGCCCTGACCAGCCGCGCCAGCACCGGCGCCTCGCCCTCGGTCGAAATCGCCACCGTCAACGGCGCCCGCTCGACGATGGATGGCGTATAGAAATCGCACTCTTCCGGCTGGTCGACGACATTGACGGGAATGCCCCGCGCCCGCGCCTCGGTGGTCGCAGCCTCGGCATCCGCCGAACGGTCCGCCACGAACAGCAGCGCCGCGCCGTCGAGATCGGCCGCGGTGAACGGCCGCTCGACGATCTCGGCCGGCAATCCCGAAAAATCGGCCTCGATGCGGGCCGATATAATCACTACCGAAGCAGTCGTCTTATTTGCCAGGCGGGCTTTTCTGAGGGCTTCTTCTCCACCGCCGACGATGACGATGCGCTTACCCTCGACCTTGTAGCTCAACGGGAATGTGTTGAGATCACCCATTCGGAACCCGACCTGTCGTCGCGGCAAGATAAGCCATCGCGCGGCGTCGGCGCAAGGTATTGAAATATAATAGCTTTATATTTCGTGCCAATCGCCGTCCTTAGAATGGCACGGCCGGGCGCGCCATTCACCCGATAAAAGAATCCACGCGGGAGGAAAGCCGTGGAACGTTGCCGCGGTGCGCCTCAGCCCTGCCGGGTCGGCACATGCACGACCAGCCCGTCGATCTCGTCGCGCACCTTGATCTGGCAGGAAAGCCGGCTGGTCGGCCTCACGTCGAAGGCAAAGTCCAGCATGTCCTCCTCCATGGGCGAGGGCCCGCCCACCACATCGGCCCAGTCCGGGTCGACATAGACATGGCAGGTGGCGCAAGAGCAGGCGCCGCCGCATTCGGCGACGATGCCCGGCACGCCGTTGAGGATCGCCGTTTCCATTACGGTCGAGCCGTTTTCGCCCTCGGTTTCGATGCGTTCGCCGTCGGGCTCGACATAGGTGATCTTGGTCATGGAATTTCGGCAGGGAGTTGGCGTGAAGGCCGCGCGAAACCGCGGCAGGGACGGCCGCGATATAGCGACGCCCCGCCCCGCCTGCAAGGCTTAGAGGGCGCGGGCCTCAGGCGATGCCGAACGGTTGCCCGAGCCCATCCCCCTCCTCGCCGACAAGGCCCGCAATGAAGCCGCGCACCTCTTCGACACAGAACGCGAGATCGTCGACGCGCTCGCTGCTGAACGGCTCGCCGGCCCTGATCTCGCTTTCGATGATGTAGGCGTGCTCGGCCAGCGACCAGGCGCCGACGCCGACCGACGCCGCCTTCAGCGTGTGCAGGTGATGCAGCCTTTCGCTGGTCGAGCCGGTCTCTCTGAGATCGGCGAAATGACTGCTGATCAGGCTCTCGAACATGCGGAGGATTTCCAGTTCGATGCCGGGATCGCCCAGCGCCTGCCGCGCCAGATGCATGCGGTCGATCGGACGGAGCGCAAGCGGTCCGGCGGCCGCCCCTTGTTCCGTGCTCTTTCTGGCTGTCGTCATCGCTGGCCCCCTGCCTTCCCTCGAGGCACAATAGGTGCACGCAATGAACCCGCGCTTAGGCGATCCAATCGGATTGCGATGGCCGCATTAAGGCGCCGCAAACCAAAGGCTTGGGCCGGCTGGCCGGGCGTTTCGTCCACCGGCTTTTCCACAGCGGACGCAAAGCCGGCGCATTATCGCCACCTTGATGGTTAAGGTCTGTTAAGAAAGGCGGGAGGGGTGTGCGGGGAAATTAACCTTCGCTTAAGATGGCGTTCGGTTTGGCTAAAATTGAATGTATAAACGGGCCGAACCACCGCGCGGCGGCGAGGGTTTTAGGGGTGCTATCGGAGCTTTTGCATCGAATTGCCCCCGGTTGGGAGCAGGGCCCGCAATGGGCGCCGTCCCACATGACTCCCGTGTTCCGCCCGTTCGACAACTGCCGACGCGAGAGTTGTGAGAGTAATGGCCAAGAAACCCACCCAAGCTTCGAACGATCCCGCCGCGCTGGCATTTTCGGCGGTTGAGGACGCCCTCAAGGGCTCCGTCTTCAATATCGACGAAGCCGTGGACGAGCCCGAAGCTCCCCCGAAATTCCGCGACGGCAGCCGGGCAGACCGGATGCGCACCGCCGAAAAGCTGGCGGGCCAGACCGGGCCGGTGGCCAATGACGACCGCCTCGGGGGGGCCCGCTTCCTTCCGGGCCTGCAGGAACGCTCTTCCATCCAGTGGCTCTATGTCGCCGCCGGCCTTTCCGTCGTCTGGGTGATCGCCGTCGTGCTGGCGCTCCTGCTGCGCGGCCACGCGCCGGGCGCCCCGCTTTTCGCGAGCCCCACGGAGCTGGTGGGCTTCATCGCCCTGCTGGTGCTGCCCCCGGCGGCCTTCCTCGCCATCGCCACCCTGATGCGGCGGGCGCAGGATTTGCGCGTCGCCGCCACCTCGATTTCCCAGGCCGCCATGCGGCTCACCGAGCCGGAGACGGCGGCCGCCGACAAGGTCGCCTCGGTCGGCCAGGCCGTCCGCCGCGAGGTCAACGCCTTGGGCGACGGCCTCGAACGCGCCCTGACCCGCGCCGGCGAACTCGAAGCCCTCATCCATAACGAGGTGAGCGCGCTCGAGCGCACCTATTCCGAGAACGAAGCGCGCATGCGCTCGCTGATCCAGGAACTGGCGAGCCAGCGCGAGGCGGTCATCAGCAATACCGACCGCGTCCGCGAGGCGATCACCGAAAGCCATACCGGCCTCGTCTTCGACCTGGACATGATCAGCCAGCGCATCGCCGGCACCATCGTCGAGAGCGGCGGCAATCTCACCCGCGCCCTCGAAACCGCCGGCAATGCGCTGACGGCGAGCTTCGGCGAGCGGACCGATGCCTTCGTCCAACTGGTCGACAACCGCACCGCCGATCTCGTCTCGACCCTCGACGACAGCGCCAGCCGGCTCGGCCTGACGCTGGAGGATCGCGCCGCCAACCTCTCCCAGTCGCTGGAGAGCCGCACCTATGAGCTCGGCTCGACCATCGACGGGCGCATGAACGCCATGATCGAGGCGCTCGACGGCCGCTCGTCGAGCCTCGCCGAGGCGATCGACGCCCGTACCGGCGACCTCTCGCGCCTGCTGTCCGACACCGGCACCGAACTGCTCGACCAGCTGCGCGACCGCGGCCACGAGGTTTCCGGCACGCTGGAAGTCATCGGCACCCGCATTGCCGCCGACATCACCGACAAGGCGCGCGACGCCGAGGCCCTGCTCAATGGCCTGACCCAGCAGCTCGACGAGAGCGTCGCCGTCAACGTCAATGCCATGGAGAGCCGGCTCCACACCGCCCTCATCGAAATCAGCGGCAATCTCGACGAAGCCACCGAAAAGGCGCGCCAGACCCTCTCCGGCGCCGGCGTCGATACGCTCGGCCAGCTCGACCGCCGCATCGAGGAGATCACCGGCACGATCGACAGCCGCCTTGCGGCCATCGACGGGGTGGTCGGGGACAAGGGCGGCCGGATCATCGAGAGCCTCGACCGCCACAGCACCGCCTTCGAAACCCGCGCCAATGTGCTCGAGGCCGCGCTCGACGAAAAGTCCGGCCATTTCGACCAGATCATCGGCGAGCGCACGCGCGAGCTGACCGAATCGCTCGACCAGCGCGTCAAGGAAGTGACGGGCAGCCTCGCCGGCCATGCCGACCGGCTCGCCCACGCCCTGGAAGGCCAGCACTCGATCATCGCCGAGGCGCTTGACGGCCGGCTGCAATCGCTCAACGACACGCTGCGCAGCCGCGCCGACGAGATCAGCCAGACGCTCGACAGCCGCACCGGCACGCTCAACGAGGCGCTGGATACCCGCACCCGCACGCTGTCCGAGGCCATCGACACCCGCACCCAGGCGCTCACCGGCGCGCTCGACACGCGCACCCGCGACATCACCGAGGCGCTCGATGCCCGCACCGGCGAACTCACCGGCGCCCTCGACGCCCGTTCCAGCGAGCTGACGTCGGCCCTGCAGGCGCGGACCCAGGAACTCACCGGCGCCCTCGAGACGCGCACCCAGGATCTCTCCAACGTGCTCGACGCCCGGACCCAGGAGCTTTCCGGCACGCTCGAAAGCCGCACGCACCTGCTCGGCCAGACGGTCGAGAGCCGCGTGCAGGAAATCACCGCCACGCTCGAAGGCCATACCGAGCTCATCAGCGAGGCGCTCGACCAGCGCACCCGTCAGCTCGACCAGTCGCTGGAGGCCCGCGCCCAGCAGCTCGACCAGTCGCTGGACAGCCGGACGCAGCTTCTCACCAGCACCATAGCCGGCCGTTCCGATGCGCTGTCCGAAACGCTTGGCCGGCACACCGAGGAGCTTTCCAACGCCATCGGCGACCGTACCACCGAGCTTGCCCGCACCATCGAGGCGCATGGCGCCGGCGTCCGCGCGCAGATCGACCAGAGCGTCGCCAACGCCACGGGGCTGATGGGCGACCGCACCGACATGCTGACCAATCTCTTCGCCGGCAAGGTGGCGGAGATGAACGACACCCTGGCGCGCGGCATCGACACGGCGATCCTGCGCATGGCCGATGCCGAAACCGGCGTCACCGCGCGCATCGACAACGCCGCCGAGACGGTGGGAGAGAGCGCCCGCCGGGCCGCCGACGTCATCGAAACCGGCGTGAACTCGGCCCGCAAGGCCATCACCGACATGGTCGACCAGCGCCTCGGCACCCTGCCCGAGGCGATCACCGCCCGTGCCGACATCACGGCCGAACGCCTCGCGGCCCTCAACACCGCCATCAACACGGCCATGGTGCAGTCCATGTCCGAGCTCGAATCCGGTGCCGATCGGCTCGAGGAGACCATCTCCAAGCGGATCGTGGCGGCCACGCATGAGATTTCGACCAATGTCGAGGCCAGCGCCAATCGCATGGACCAGGCGGTCCGCACCGCGCTCGGCCGGCTCGACACCGCCGCCCGTACCATCCAGGACATCGTCGAGGTTCGCGCCGTCGCCGCGACCGAAGCGGTTTCGGACCGCGTCGCGGAAATCCACCGCGTCGTCGACGAGCACACCAATGCCTATGCATCGCTGATCGACGAGCGGACCGGGCAGCTGGAGTCGAGCCTCGCCAACCACAACAACGTGCTGCGCGACGCCCTGGCCCGCAACGCCCGCGACGCCGAGGGCCTGATCGCGGCCACCAACAGCCGCATCATGACCGATATCAATGCGTCGCTGGCCAAGCTCAATGAGTCCAACCGGCTGCTGCAGCAGGTGCTCGATACCTCGACGGCCAATCTCGCGAGCCTCGAGACCTCGGTCGCCGACCGCACCTCGCTTTACGCGAACGCCGTCCGCGACGCGATCGGCTCGACCGAGGAGGCCGGCCGCCTCGTGGGCGACCACGTCAACGCGCTGCAGGCGACCATACGCGGCATGATTTCCGAGTTCAGTGGCCTCCTGGGCACGCTGGACGAGGAGAGCCGCAGCATCGAAAGTGCCGCCTCCACGCTCGGCAACGCCTCCAATTACGCCCTCTCGACCCTCGACGAGCGGCGCCAGGCCATGGATGCGCTGGCGGCGAGCTTCACCTCCCGCGCCGACGACATCGATGCCCGCATGCGCGGCTTCGCCCAGTCGATCGCCGATACCGTCAACGACACCGAGCGCCGACTCATTGCCGCCCGCCAGACTATGGAAGAGACGCTCAACGAGACGTCGAGCCGCGTGACGGCCGTCCTGTCCGACTCGACCAATCACCTCGCCGAGGCGCTCAACACCAATACCGACCGCGTCGACGGCATGCTGGACGGCGTGGAGCGCCGCTTCGCCGGCGTGTTCGACAACGCCGAGGACCGGCTGCGCAACGTCGTGGCGGGCGCCGAGGAGCGCGTTGCGCGCGTGCTCTCCGCCAGCGAGCAGCAGATCAACGAGACGCTGAGCTCGACCACGGACCGGATTGCCGCCACGCTCTCCTCCACCACGGACAACGTCTCCTCGCGCCTCGCCGACATCCGCACCACGGCCAGCTCGGAAGGCCAGCGCGCCGACGAGCTGCTGCGCCAGACCCAGCAGACCATGATCTCCGAGATGCAGCGCGCCCTCGAGGAAGCCACCAAGCGCTTCAACGAGACGGCGACCGCCATGCGCGCCACCGCCCGCGAGGTCGGCTCCGAACTGGAGGCCACGCGCTCCGAGCTGGCCCGCGGCGTGGTCGAGCTGCCCGAAGAGACGCGCGCCAGCGCCGCCGCCATGCGCCGCGTGGTCGCCGAGCAGATCGAAGCCCTGAGCGAGCTCAACGACATCGTCCGCTCGCAATCGGCCGTGCATGACGTCAGCGAGCGCCGCGAGGCGCCGCGCGCCGCCCCGCAGCGGCCCGAGCCCGCGCCCCGGCAGGAAGCCCCGCGCCAGGACCCGCCGCGCCAGGAACCCATGCGGCAGGAGGCCCCGCGCCCGGCCGTCGTGGTGCGTCCCGAACCCCAGCGCGTCGATCCGGCGCCCGCCGCCCGCCTCGCCGAGCCGCCGCGCGTCGAATATCGCCCGGCCCAGCCGCAGCCGGCCGCGACGCAGCCGATCGTACAGCCGGCTCCCAGCCAGCCCTTCCGCCCGGCGCCGGCGCCGGTGACCGTGTTCAACGCCCCGGTGCAGTCGTCGCCCGTTCCGGCCATGCCGGCAGCCCCCGCCCCGCGCAGCGACGACAATGGCGGCTGGCTCCGCGACGTGCTGCGCAATGCCAGCGCCAAGCAGGCCGCGAGCGCCCAGCAGCAGAACCTGTCGGGCCTCACCGACGAGATCGCCCGTGCCATTGACGTGCAGGCGCTGGCCGATGCCTGGAACCGCTACCAGGGCGGCGAGGCCAATGTGTTCTCCCGCCGCATCTACACGCTGGCCGGCCAGGGCACCTATGATGAGGTCCGCAAGAAGCTGCAGCGCGACCCGGAATTCGCCCGTACGGCGCAGGCTTACATGAGCGAGTTCGAGCAGCTGCTGAAGCGCGCCGCCGCCGGCGATCGCCCGGAACAGGAATCGCGCGATTACCTGCTCTCCGACCGCGGCAAGGTCTACACCATGCTCGCCCACGCCACCGGCCGGCTGAGCTGATCGCGTCACCGGCGCTGAAGATCGACGGCCCCGCAACGCTGCGGGGCCGTTTCGCTTTGAGCTGCCCCAGCCGCTGAGCGCGAGGCTGGATTCCGGCCTTCGCCGGAATGACAGAGTGAGCGCGGCACGGCCTCGCCCCAACCCCGCCGACAGAGTGAGCGTGGCACCGCCTCGCCCCAACCCCGCCGTCATTCCGGCGAA
>DASZUI010000237.1:0-15144 GCA_035547675.1 Devosia sp. | reverse complement strand
CGCCGGTCGAGCGGACCGCCGCCTTCGCCCAGTAACGTCCTTACGCCCGGAGGCGCCGGTGACCTTTCTCAACGACCTGTCCTTCACCCAGGCCCTGGTGCGCGGCGCCGCCTATCTGATCATCGCCGCCATCCACGCCTTTGCCTGGGCGGCGATCGCCGGCCTGCTGGGCGACCGCGATCCCGCCTTCGCCGGCCGTCGCACGCTCAACCCCTTCGTACAGGCCTCGCTGCCGGGGCTGATCTCGGCCATCCTGTTCCGCGTCGGCTGGAGCAAGCCCGTGGTCACCGATCCGGTGCATTTGCGCTGGGGCCGGCTCGGCGCCCTCCTCGTGCTGTTCGGCGGCTTGGCCGTGCTGCTCGTGGTGGTTGGGCTGTGCAATCCGCTGCGCCTCTTCATCACCGACCGGCTCACCGGCTCCAACGAGCTCAATGCGCTGGGCGTCGTGCAGGAGGTGCAGCAGCAATCGATTTTCTTCGTGCTGTTCAACCTGCTGCCGCTGCCCGGGCTCGCCGGCCAGCTCTGGCTGCTGGCGCTCCGGCCAGGCCTCGGCGTGCAGCTCCGCCGCTACGAGCTGCCGGTGATGATCGTCATCATTCTGGTCGAAATGACCGGGGTCGTCGCGACCGCTCTGGCGGCCCCGTCAGCCTGGCTGAGCCATTTGCTGGTAACCCAAATTTCCTAGCATATATAGGAGGTTGCGTAGAGTCTACCGGGCCGGCCCAAATTGATATATAAGCAAATTCGATGGTGTGCTTTAGCCGCCGTCAGGTAGCTTGGGCCGCGTCGTGATGCCGGTCAGGCATTTTGCGGCCGTTCTCGCTTGATACATCGATAAGGAGGCTAACTTGACCTTCTCACGCGCAGGGCTTCCCGCCTTGGCTGCGGGACTGCTCCTGATTGTCCCATCGGCCTTTGCGGCCGACGGCTATTATACGGCCGATCAGGCTGCTGCCGGACAGACGGCATATAACTCCAACTGCTCGTCCTGCCATGGGGCCGACCTCAATGGGGGCGTTGGCCCCGCACTGGCCGGCGCCGATATTCGAGGCACCTGGGGCACGGCGGCCGGACTTTACGACTTCTTCTCGGTGGCCATGCCGCCCACCGCGCCGGGCAAGCTCGGTGCCGACGTCTATACTCAGATCCTGGCCTATATCCTGAGCAAGAACGGGATTCCGGCCGGCACCACGCCCCTTCCCAACGATCCGGCCGCGCGCGCCGCGATCAATCTGGTTGCGGCCTCCACCGAGGGCCAGGCCGCTCCCGCCGCTGGTGCTGCCGCCAATGCGGCGCCGGCCGCGGCCAAGCCCGCCGGCAACGATGCCTTCCAGCAGGCCAACGCCTCTGCCATGCCGCAGGCTTTCACCTGGGGCACCTCGCTGCCGACGGTGCAGCCCGATGGCTCGATCAAGCCGGCTGCGGTGGGCAAGCCGACCTTCAACAACAGTGCAAAGATGCCGCAGGCCTTCACCTGGGGCAAGCAATTGCCGAAGGCCGGCGGGGACGCCGCCGGCAACAAGTCCAATCCGTAACGGCAACCAGCCCCGTGCGGCGGGCCGGTTGCGGCAGCCGCGGATAGATGAATGGGAGTAAGTGAATGATGAGCAGACTTACACGCACGCTCATGGTGTGCTCCGCCCTGACGGCGATGAGCCTACCGGCCTTTGCACAGGACGCCTCGACGGCCACGCCCGCCAGCGCGATGAGCAAGTACACGCCGGTCACCAATGACATGGTGCTGAACCCGCCGAAGGAAGACTGGCTGATGTCGCGCGGTAACCTGTCCAATACGGGTTACAGCCAGCTTGACCAGATCAACACCCAGAATGTGGGCGATCTCGAGCTCGCCTGGGCCTATCCGATGTCCGCCGAGGGCGAACAGGAAGCGGCGCCGCTCGTTCATGACGGCATCATGTTCCTGTCCACCAACCAGGACATCGTCGATGCCATCAACGCCAAGACCGGCGACCTGATCTGGGAATACCGCCCGTCCCTGCCGCAGCTGCCGGCCTCGTGGGGCTATCAGATCAACCAGGCCCGCCGCCAGAAGGAATCGATCGCCCTCTATAACGACAAAGTCTATGTCACCCAGGCCGACGCCAAGATCGTGGCGCTCGACGCCAAGACCGGCAAGGTCGACTGGCAGGTGCAGGCCTACGACACGTCCAAGGGCTACAGCTTCACCGTCGGCCCGCTCGCGGTGAACAACAAGATCATCGCGGCCATTTCCGGCTGCTCGATCTCCGGCACCGCCGGCGGCTGCTACATCGCGGCCTACGACGCCAATGACGGCCACGAGCTGTGGCGCTTCAACACCATCGACGACCCGTCCAACCCTGCGCAGGAAGCCTCCTGGAAGGGCGTTCCGCCCGAGAACCGCTGGGGCGGCACGCCGTGGACGACCGGCGCCTATGATCCCAGGACCGACACGACCTTCTGGGGCGTCGGCATGCCTGGCCCGTACTCGCAGCTTATCCGCGGCTCGGGCGACGGCGACGTGCTCTATACCAACAATACGCTGGCCCTCAATGCCTCGACCGGCAAGCGCGTCTGGAACTTCTCGCACCTGCCGGGCGACAACTGGGACCTGGACAGCCCGTTCGAGCGCGTCCTCGTCGACAATGGCGACCAGCACCTGCTCGTCACCGTGCCGGGCAAGGACGGCATCGCGTTCGGCCTCGACCGCGACACCGGCAAATATCTGTGGTCCAAGGAGACGGTCTATCAGAACGTCGTCAAGAGCATCGACTCCAATGGCCGCGTGACGCTCAACCCCGATGTCGTGCCCAAGGCGGTCGGCCAGCAGGTCCTGACCTGCCCGACGGTGTCGGGCGGCAAGCTCTGGCAGGCGGGTGCCTATAGCCCGCTGACCAAGGCGTATTACGTGCCGGTCAACGAGTCCTGCAACACCGTTACGCCGAGCGTCTCCGAGTTCACCCCGGGCAATGCCGTGGGCTCCACCACCTTCGGGCCGCGCGTCAATCCCGAGGGCATCAAGAACTCGGGCGTCATCGACTCCTTCACCGTCGCCGACGGCAAGGATTTGTGGCGCTATACGCAGCGTCCGCACATGACGAGCTCCCTGCTGACCACCGCCGGCGGCCTGGTCATCGGCGGCGATGCCGGCCGTTACCTGCTCGCCCTCGACCAGAAGACCGGCAATGTGCTCTGGAAGACCCGGCTCAATGCCCCGATCGGCGGCTACCCGATGACCTATATGGTCGACGGCGTCCAGTATCTGGCCATCCCGACCGGCTTCAGCGCGCAGGGCGCCAGCGGCGCCGGCCAGTTCCCCGAAATCCCGGTTCCCTCGGGCTCGGGCAACTCGATCTTCGTCTATAAGCTGCGCACCCAGACCGCCAGCGCCGAGACTCCGGCCGCGGCCCCCGCCGCGGCTGCGCCGGCCGCCCCGGCTGCCGCCGCTCCGGGTTCGGCCGCGGCCAACCCCTGAGACCCGCCGGGTCCTGACGAACAAGCGGGGGGCCTCATGGGCCCCCCGAAATTTTGAAGCGCTGCCTAAAACTGGCCAGACGGCTCTTGTATCGGCAGCGCCACGACCCAAGTGCATCGTTTGAAGACCTGCACCGTTTGGCGCCCCTGGGCGGCGGGACGGTTGGCGGCCCGGCAAGCGGCCGGCGCACGCCGGAAAGGAAGAAGCTCATGAGCCGCTTCACCCATCTGCTCGGCGCGGCCCTGATCGGCGCGCTCGGCACCCTGCTGGCCGGCGCCGCACTGGCCCAGGACGAGGTGCCTCAGACCCTGCTCAATCAGGGCACGCCGCTCGAAGGCGACCAGATCACCTTCTGCCTCGACCGCTCTGCGCCCGGCGCGCCGCTCGACCAGCAGGTCGGGCAAGCCATCGCCGACGCGCTGCTGGTCAAGGCGAAGTTCGTCGACGCGCCGTCGGGTTTTCCCATCGATGCGACGGGTTATCTCGCCGAGCTGCAGATCGCCATGGCCAATACCTGCGACGTGCTGCTCGGCATCGCGCTGCAGCCGGATTTCCCCTATCCCGACTGGGCGACGCCGACGCGCCCCTACGCCGAAATTCCCTTTGTGCTGGCGGTTACCAATCCCAGCTACAAACGGCTCGCCGATATCCCGCGCGACAAGCCGCTCGGCACCGCGCTGGGCGGGCTCGGCGAATATAATTTCGTCGTCTACAATCAGCAGCAGCCCGAGGCGCAGCGCTGGCGCCGCTTCCCCTATGCCGACCCGGCGCTGATGATCAAACGCCTCAAGGACGGCACGATCGCCGCCGCGCTGCTCTACCAGCCGGCGCTCGTGAAGGTCACCAATGGCGATCCCGCCGCGCAGGGCATCAGGACCGTCCCGATGGACCCGGTGCCCACCGCGGTCGATCAGGTCGCGGCCCTGGTTTCCAGCCGCGACAGCTTCCTGCGCTCGCAGATCGACGAAGCCATCGGCTCGCTCATCCAGGACGGCACGATCCAGAAGCTGCTCGACAGCGTCAAGTTCGCCGGCAAGCCCGCGACCGAGTAAGACCGGGCCGGCCCTGCCCACGGCGCCACCGCTGCCGTCGCCTTCCGATCCCCGCGCCGGCGGGGATCTTTGTTCGGCCGCCCCGACGATAGCTGTTGCGCCCGGTCCCTGGGCCCAATACCGTTCCCCATCGCCTGCCGCCGGCCCGGGAGACGCACCCATGAACGACATCCTGTGGCGCTTCGCCGACCTCACGCCGCGGCGCTTCGCCCCCGGCGAGGTGCTGATCGAGGAGGGCCTCGAGACGGGCAAGCTCTTCGTGCTCAAGTCCGGCACCGTCGAGGTGAGGCGCGGGGGCGTCGCCGTCACCTCCATTGCCGAGCCCGGCGCGGTGCTGGGCGAAATGAGCGCGCTGCTCGACCGGCCGCATACGGCTTCGGTCGTTGCAACCGCGCCGGTAGAGGCCTACGGGCTCGACAACGGCGTCCGGTTCCTCGCCGACCGGCCGGCGCTGGCCCTCCATGTGGCGCAATTGCTGGCACAGCGCCTCGATACCACGACGGCATTGCTCGATCGCCTCAAGGCGAGCGCGGCCGACAAGAAGCGCGACACCAGCCTTTTCGACCGCCTGCTCGGCTTTCTCACCGGCCGCGAGGCGGCAGGCTAGAGCATTTCACGTTCTGACTCAGTCAGAACGTGAGCTCCAAGCGCTTGAATTGTCGCATTCTCGAACCGGAAAAGTGGAACCACTTTTCCTGAAAATGCTCTAGATCGGGGCACCGCCGCTCAGTTCGCAGGTCGCTGTCAACGCCCTTCAGCCGCGGCCGCGATAGGGTTGCACGCCCTGGTCGGGGAGCCAGAGATCCTTGGGCGGGGCGCCGGTCTGCCAGAACACGTCGATGGGAATGCCGCCGCGCGGATACCAATAGCCGCCGATCCGCAGCCAGCGCGGCTCCAGCCGCTCGACCAGGCGCTTGCCGATCATCACCGTCGAGGCCTCGTGGAACGAGCCGTGATTGCGGAAGGCATACATGAAGAGCTTTAGCGACTTGCTCTCGATCAGCCACTGGTCCGCCACATAGTCGATGACCAGATGCGCGAAATCCGGCTGTCCGGTGATGGGGCAGAGCGCGGTGAATTCCGGCACCGTGAAGCGGATCAGGTAGTCCTGGTCCGGGTGCGGATTGGGTACGCGGTCGAGCCGCGCCTTTTCAGGGTCGGTCGGAATCTCGGCCGCGCGGCCGAGCATGAGCTCGTCATTGGGGATCATCGGGTCGGCTCCTGGGCGTCGCCGGCGATCGGCCGGTGCGCCCTTAGGGGGATGGCAAGGCCGCCGCCCGGCAGCAGACCGGGGCGGCCGACGGCGCTCCTATCACGTCGGGTTCCCGCCGTCTGCCCGTAAACCGCGGAAAAACCGCCGGGAACTCTTGCCGGACAACCTCGTTGCCAAAGCGGGGCGTATGAAACGTCAATAGGAGAAGACAAATGCGCAAGCTACTTCTGACCAGCGCTGCCCTTCTTACCCTTGCCGTTGCTTCGCCGGCTATGGCTGCCGGTGGCGCGGCGGTTGGTGGCACCGTCGGTGCCACGACTGGTGCGACTGCGGGATTCTTCCTGGGTGGCCCGGTGGGGGCGGCGATCGGCGGCGCGATCGGCGCCGGTGTGGGCGCCACGACCGGCGCCAGCGTGGATGCCGATGCCATCGATTATGCGCGGCATCACCGCATCGCCTCGATCACCTTTGAGGGCGATCTGCGGCCGGGCTATCGCGTCGGTCACGGTGTGAAGCTCTACGCGGTGCCGACCGACGACCGCTATTCCTATGTCTATGTGAATGGCGCGCCGGTACTGATCGACAACGCCACGCAGACGGTGGTGTGGGTCGGCAGCTGATAACGGCCGCTTAGGCTCGGAAAGGCCCCGCTCTCTAGCGGGGCCTTTTCTTTATCTGCTATGACGAGCCGGACGATGTTCCGGTGCGAACCCATGTCCGAATCCCCTGCCGAATACCCGACCGCGCTCAATCAGCAGCAGTTTCCCGCCGGCGCCGTGCTCATCCCGGAAGGCGGCAAACTCAATACGCTGTTCGTGCTCAGGAGCGGCGAGCTCGAGGTATCGCGGGAGGGCGTGGTGGTGGCCACTATTCGCCAGCCCGGAACGATTTTCGGCGAAATGAGCGTGCTGCTCGACGCCCCGCACAGCGCCACGGTCAAGGCGGTGAGCCAGGTCGAGGTCTATGTGGTCCCCAACGCCATTGACGTCCTGTCGCGCCGCCCGCAATTGCTGCTGCAGGTCGCCCGGCTGCTGGCGCATCGGGTAGCGAATACGACGGCGATGCTGGTGGCGCATGAGCGGGCCGCGCATGAGGCGCACCCGCTGGTGCTGCCGCAGGAGGCGATCGCCTGGCTGGTCCCCTCCAATGCCTGAGCCGGGCGCCCGGCCGGCCGTCACCATCACCTATTGCACGCAATGCAATTGGCTGCTGCGCGCGAGCTGGATGGCCGGCGAATTGCTGCAGACCTTCTCTACGGAGCTCGGCGGGGTGACGCTGGTGCCCGGGACGGGCGGCGTCTTCGCGATCGAGGTCGACGGGGTCGTGATCTGGGAGCGCAGGCGCGATGGCGGCTTCCCCGACGTCAAGACGCTCAAGACGCGCGTGCGCGACATCATCGATCCCGATCGGCCGCTGGGCCATCTCGATCGAGCGCCGACCGGGCCGGTGCAGGATTCAACCGAGGATTGAGGCCGCTCAGCCTGCATTGTTCCCGGTGAATCGACGTTCCGGCAGGATCGCGGTAAGGTCGCAGGGAGGCGACATCTATCGTGATTCGCCTCGGGGGGATGGAAACACGGGGATCTTCTGCTGATGCATCGCTTCAAGATTGTTGCGGCCAAGGACGGCCAGTCTCGCGTTCAGTTCGTTTACAACAGCGAAGTCATCTTCTGGTCGGAGAACTACAAGTCCAAGGCCAGCGCCAAGAACTGCATTGCTTCGCTGCAGAAGAATGCGCCGGCCGCCGTCACTGTCGACCTTTCGGCGGGCGAGACCGGCAGCGGCTACCGCTTTGAGGTGGTCGCCGGCAAATCCAAGGGCTTCTTCGTCCGCTTCGTGGCCCGTAATGGCGAGACTATGGTCATCACCGAGAATTACGAGCAGAAGAAGAGCGCGCTCAACGCCATCGAGTCCTTGAAGAAGAACGGCCCCAAGGCCGAGATCGCCGACGAGACGCTGGCCGCCAAGCCCGCCGCTGCGCCCGCCAAGGCGCCGGCCAAGGCGGCCGCCAAGAAATAGCCTGACGGCTCCGCCGGATGGATACCGCCGTCTCCGCAGTCAGCGGGGACGGTGTCGGGCGCATCCGCCAAGAGGTTCATTCCGGGCCCGTAGTCTGACGCGCGGCACGCGTTGCTGCGTGGCGGCCGCATGGCCGGAAAGTGCTTCACACGCCTCCCGGAAAGGCTTTACTGTCCCGGCACTTGCCGGCGCCGCCGCTGCCGGCCTCGCACCGGGAGACGATCATGAAGCACCTAGTTCCCCTCATCGCCGCCTTCGCGCTGGCCAGCCTGCCGGCTCTCGCGGCGGACCTGCCGGACCTCAAGGGCCGGACCATCGTCGCCGTCACCGAGAACGCCTATACCCCGCTCAATTTCGTCGATCCCAAGACCGGGCAGGGCGTCGGCTGGGAGTATGACGCCTTCAACGAGATCGCCAAGCGTCTCGATGCCAAGGTGGACTGGAAGACGGCGAGCTGGGACGTGATGATCCAGGCTGTCCATGACGGCCAGTACGATGTCGGCATGGACGGCATCTCCATCACCGACGAACGCAAGCAGCAGGTCGATTTCTCGGACCCCTACATGTCCTCCAAGGAATACATGCTGGTCCGCGCCAACGACAACGACATCAAGGACCAGGCGAGCTTCGTCGCCAACCCCAAGCTCCTCGCCGGCGCCCAGACCGGCACGACCAATTTTTATGATGCCGAGGCCATGCTCAATCCCGGCAAGGGCGAGAACGACAAGAAGGACGACAGCCGCATCAAGCTCTTCGATACCTTCGGCGCCTCCGTGCAGGCGCTCAAGGCCGGTGACGTCGATATGGTGCTCATGGATGGCACCACCGCCAATGGCTATATCGGGGCCAATCCTGGCGCCTTCAAAACCGTCGGCGATCCGGTCAATTCCGACGCCTTCGGCTTCATCTTCAAGAAGGGTTCGGACCTGGTCGCTCCGGTCAATGCCGCGCTCAAATCCATGCAGGCCGACGGCACTATCGACGCCCTCAACAAGAAGTGGTTCTTCGACTTCATGTCGAAGCAATAGCGGATGAAGACCCATCGCTCGCCTGCCGGCGCCCTCTCCCGCGAGGGGAGGGGGACGAGGTTGCGCCCTGCCTTCGCCCCTTGCGGGGGCGGATGAGGGGGTTCTATGCCCAAACCCATCCGATCCCGCGAGGTGCCCTGGTGGCTCCTCGCCATGGCCCTGCTGGGCCTGCTCACGCTCTGGGCGATTGTCGCCAATGACGACTATCGGACGATTTTCGACGCCCTGTCGGGCGGCATAGTCGTCACGCTTTGGGTAACGCTGGTCGCCTTTGCTTCCGCCCTGACGCTTGGGCTGGTGGTGGCGCTGGCCCGCACCGCCCCGTTTCGCCCCCTGCGCGAAGTCGCCACCTTCTATATCGAGATCGTCCGCGGCATCCCGATCCTCGTGGCCCTGTTCTACATCGCCTTCGTCGGCGCGCCCTGGCTCGTGGATGCCGTCAATTGGGCGCTCGCCCCGCTGACCGCGCGGGGATGGGCCAGCCCGCTCAGCATTCGCACGCTCGATTTCACCTGGCGGGCCATCCTTGCCCTCACCGTCTGCTATTCGGCTTTCATCGCCGAAATCCTGCGCGCCGGCATCGAGGGCGTCGATCCCGGGCAGGTCGAAGCGGCCAGGGCGCTCGGCCTCAGGCCCTGGCCTATTTTTCGCAAGGTCGTCGCGCCACAGGCCTTCCGGCTGGTCCTGCCGCCCCTCGGCAATGACTTCGTCTCCATGATCAAGGATTCGGCGCTGGTCTCCGCCCTTGGCGTGCAGGACATCACCCAGCTCGGCAAAGTCTATTCCTCCGGCACCTTCAAGTTCTTCGAAACCTACAATGTCGTGGCGTTCCTCTATCTGGTCATGACCATCGGCCTGTCGCTTTTGGTCAAGCTGCTCGAAGCGCGGCTCCGGAGCCGGCAGCGCCGGAGCTAGGCGAGGCGAAATCGGGGCGTCACGGCGGCGTGATCTTGCGCCCGAGCCCCGGCCTTACCACATCCGGGCCACCGCCAATCCCGGCGGCAACTGGATCACAAGGTATGCCCAAGCGTCTCGCGCTTTCCGGTTTCTCCCTCCTCCTGCTGATGGGCCTCGCCGCCTGCGGCAAGAACGACAGCGGCCAGACCGTCGGCAGCGTCGGCATCGACTGGACCGGCAACGACATCACCGTCGAGGCCGTCGAAGACCCGCAGGTGAAGGGGGTCGTCTGCCATCTCGCCTATTTCAACCGTTCGGTGATCGACAAGCTGCAGCAGGGGAACTGGTTCGAGGATCCGTCCTATTCGGCCATCGACTGCAATGCCGAAGGGCCCGTCACGATCGGCCGCATCTCCATGTCGCCGGGCGGGGAGGAGATTTTCAAGGAGCAGCGCTCGCTGATCTGGAAGAGCCTGAGGATCAACCGCATCTACGACCAGGCGAACAATTCCCTGATCTATCTCGCCCATGCGCGCGAGGTACAGCAGGGCTCGGGCAAGATGTCGCTTTCCGTCGTGCCGCTCAACCTGCAGCAGGTCAGCTGGACGAACGGGGCGCCGGCGGGCGTCGCGTCTGCCGCGGCGAACCAGAAATAGAGAGCGGGCCTTTCTGCCGGTTTGAAGCAAAAGCAGGCCATGCCTGAAACAGTCGTGCAAGGGTCGCGGCGCTAGGCTACTGCGGCTCGAAATCGAGCCCGGCCGAGGCCGCGACAGGCACCAGAAGCGGTGCGCCCCCAATTCGAACTCTGTCTGCCAGCCAATGCGATCCCTTTCGGGAGGAGGTTGGAATGGACGACATCGTCGCCCTGGTCACCGGCCGGGGGCTACCCTTCGCCATCGCGGTGGTGGCCTTCGCGGTCGCGCGCATCGCCGATTTCGGGCAGGTACGCGCCATCGCCATCGCGGCCATACCCTTTCTACTGGCCTGGGGCATGACCGATCCGGCCGCCCACGATCTTTTCGCTCTGCTGTTCGGTCGCTGAGGCCGCCTCGTCCGGCATTGCGCCGAAAATCGGCGTGCTGGAATGGCTTGCCGGCTTGCGCTCGCAAAACACAAAAAGGTTTCGCCGATCCAAGCTGCCTTGCGGCTTGATCGCGACGATATTATCGGCCAAGGCAAGCCACCGCGAGTGGAAAGGAAAAAGCATGGCAATTCTCATCGGCGACACCGCGCCCGATTTCGAGGCCGAAACCACTGAAGGCCATATTCATTTCTACGACTACATCGACGGCCACTGGGCGGTGCTGTTCTCGCATCCCAAGAATTTCACCCCCATCTGCACCACCGAGCTCGGCTACACCGCCAAGCTGAAGCCGGAATTCGACAAGCGCGACGTCAAGGTGCTGGGCCTCAGCGTCGACAAGCTCGAGGACCATGCCGGCTGGGCCGCCGACATCAAGGAGACGCAGGGCGCCGCCCTCAATTTCCCGCTGATCGCCGATACCGATGGCTCGATCGCGCGCAAATACGACATGATCCATCCCAACGCGAACAATTCGCTGACCGTGCGCAGCGTGTTCGTCATCGGGCCGGACAAGAAGGTGAAGCTCAAGATCGAATATCCGGCGTCGACGGGGCGCAATTTCGACGAGATCCTGCGCGTCATCGACTCGCTGCAGCTCACCGCCAAATATTCGGTGGCCACCCCCGTCAACTGGAAGAATGGCGAAGACGTCGTCATCGCCTCCAGCCTCAGCGACGAGGCGGCCAGGGAAAAGTTCCCGAACGGCTGGAAGGCGCCCAAGCCCTATCTGCGCATCGTGCCGCAGCCGGGCCGATAAACCGACCGGCAAAAGCTTTCGTCCTCCCTGACGAATTGAGGGCGACCTCGCGAAAGCGAGGCCGCCCCTTTTGTCCGTCCACCACGTCATTCCCGCGCAGGCGGGAATCCAGTTTCAGCCTATGCCGCGGGCGTCTTGGCCCAGTTCACCGGGCAGGAAACCCCCGTACCGGCGAGCCCGCAATAGCCGTTCGGGTTCTTCGCCAGATATTGCTGGTGATAGGTCTCGGCATAGTAGAACGGGCCGGCCGGCGCGATCTCGGTGGTGATCGCCCCCATGCCGCGCGCGCTGAGCGCGTCCTGGTACATTTTGCGGCTCGCCTCGACCACCGCGGCCTGCTCCGGCGAGGTGGTGTAGATCGCCGAGCGATACTGGGTGCCCCAGTCATTGCCCTGCCGCATGCCCTGGGTCGGATCGTGCTCCTCCCAGAAGCTCTTCAGCAGGCTTTCGAGCGAGATCGCCTTGGGATCGAAGACCACCTTGACGATTTCGGTGTGCCCGGTGAGCCCGCTGCAGACTTCTTCATAGGTCGGATTGGGCGTCAGGCCGCCCTGGTAGCCGACGGCCGTCACATAGACGCCGGGCAGCTCCCAGAACAGGCGCTCGGCTCCCCAGAAGCAGCCCAGCCCGAAATAGATGGTCTGGCTGCCCTCGGGATAAGGTCCCTTGAGCGGGCGGTGATTGACGAAATGGCGTTCGGCAACCGGCATCTCGGTCGCGCGGCCGGGCAGGGCCTCGGCGGCGCTTGGCATCGTGGCAGGCTTGGAGCGGAACAGCATGGAACCTCCTTCGGAGCGTTTCCCCGTAAAAATGGATATCGCCGCTGCGGTTCGGAAGCGCGGCAGAATAAAAAACTAAAACTGGTCCTGCCGCACGAATTGGCGGACATTGCGCGACCGGCCGGCGAGCGCCAGCACGATCCCCGGTATGCCGAGCACCGCGAAGCCCGGCGCGCCCAGGAGCGCCAGCAGCGCCGGATCGAGCACCGGCCCGAAGAAGCGCGTATCTATGAAGGCGCGAAAGGCCGCAAGGCTCTGGGCGTTGAGCGCCGTCCAGGTATCGCCCATGCTCGTCGTAACGATGGCATTGGCGCCCAGCGACTTTGTACCGTCGATGATGAGCAGGATCACGGCGAGGCCGATAAGCCAGGTTCCCAGGATGCGCAGTACAATCCGCATGCCGACCATTTCCAGAAGGTCCATCCCCGGGACCGATCGGCCATGTTTGTGGCACGGAGGCGCACCGATTGCAAAGACAGGTGGCCGGCCGGCTTGGTCCGGTTCCTGCTGCCGGCTTGTGAGGTGCGAGGCCGACCGAGCCCGCGATCGGCCTTGCGGCTTGCCGCGCGATGGGTATATTGCGCCGGCTTTCGGGACGGGCTTCCGCCCCGGGAACGGGCGCCGCATCCTTCAGCGTCGCCCAGCCGGCTTCCCCCAAGAGCCGGCCGCGGAGAGATGGCCGAGTGGTCGAAGGCGCACGCCTGGAAAGTGTGTAGGCGGGTAACCGTCTCAAGGGTTCGAATCCCTTTCTCTCCGCCACTATCCCATAAGCATTTGAGTTTTCCGGCTGCGAGTCCCAGGTAGACTGCCTCCGATCAGCGGCAAGCGCCCAATGCATCGGCGGTAGCGTTCCATTTTGGAGGAGACGATGCCTACTGATCACAAGCACCTGGCCGAAGCGGTTCGATCTCGAATCGGCGGAGCATCGGGCGTCGCAGACCCGGCCCTCCGCAAAGAGGCGGCGGCAGCGGGCGCCGGAGCGGCTTCAACGAATGAACCCTATGCCGCGCTGGCTCAACAAATTGCCGAAGCATCATATCGCGTAACCGATGCGCAAGTGTCGGCTGTGCGCGCAGCGACCGGCAGCGACAAAGCGGCCTTCGAGCTCGTCATGTCAGCGGCCATCGGCGCGGGACTGTTTAGGTGGGACGAAGCGATGCGCGCCCTTGCGGAGGCGTCCGATGCGGCTCCCTGAGGTCGACCGAGGGGACACCCTCGCCCATCGGGCGCTCATCCGCATGATCTCGGCTGTGTCTGGCATGCGCTTGCCGGACGCGGCGCGCGTCGCATTCTATGATCAGGCGTTTGTGTCCAAGGCGCTGGGCAGTTGGACGCAAGCCACCATGCGCGGACCAAGCTCGTGGTCCATCAGTGAACGAGAGCTTATGGCCTCGCTGGTGGCAAAATGGAACTCGTGCCCGTTCTGTATCGGGGCACACCGGGCAATTGCGGTTAAGGGAATGCCGGCAGGCCTGGTCGAGGCGGCCCATGCCGACTACCGCGCCGCGCCGCTGCCTGAACTCTTGCGCGTCACGCTTGGGTTTCTCGAAAAGATGACGCTCTTTCCCAAGAAGTTGTCAGGCGCGGACGTTCGAGCAGTGTTCGATGCGGGGGTAACGTCGGAGGCGCTAACGGACGCCATCGCCGTCGCGGCCCTGTTCAACATGATCACACGCTACGCCAACGCTTTGGACTTTGCCTTGCCGACCGCCAGGGAGTTCGAAAAGTCGGCCGACATGCTCCTCAAACGTGGATACGGGAGCTGACCATGAACGAGAGAGCCCAGCACTGGGACCGCATCTACGCCACTAAGGGCGAGAACGAAGTCAGCTGGTTCGAGGAGAACCCGGAGCTGTCCCTGGCCCTGATCCGGAGCGCTGGTGTCGACACCAGCAAATCAGTGATCGATATCGGCGGCGGCGCATCGAGACTGGTCGATGCCCTTGAGAAGGCAGGCCAGTCACGCATCGCGGTACTGGACCTATCCGAAATTGCACTACAACGATCGCGCGAGCGGGTCGCATCTGGGAACATCGAATGGATCGTTGCCGACGTCACGACTTGGGCACCGGCCAGACACTATGACGTATGGCACGACAGGGCGGCCTTTCACTTTCTGATCGAGGCCGAGCAGCAGCAGGCCTATGTAGCCGCGCTCAGGGCCGCCGTCCCGGTGGGAGGCGTGGCCATCATCGGAACGTTTGCTCCAAATGGACCGGAAAAGTGCAGCGGCCTTCCAGTCGCCAGATATAGCGCCGAACGCCTGAAGAGCGTCCTTGGAGACGACTTCGCGCTCATGGGTCAGCTGCTTCACGAGCATAGGACGCCATGGGGCGCGGTCCAGCACTTCCAGTTCTCGACCTTTCGTCGGAGCGCCTAGAGCGTTTTCAGGAAAAGTGGTTCCGCTTTTCCGGTTCGAAGACGCGACAACTCAAGTGCTCAGAGCTCACGTTCTGACTCAGTCAGAACGTGAAATGCTCTAGGCCGCCTGGCCCGCTCCCTACGTTCGGCTTTCCGTTGCGATGACGAGGCCCTCATTGGGGCGCAGTCGGACGGCGTGGCGTACCTGCTCCTGCCTGTCCATGCCCGTGGACAGGAGGATTTTGCCGCCGGTTGCCAGTCGCGCCTGCCGCTCCTCGGTGCCGAAATTGAGCAGGACCAAGAGCTCGCGCTGGTCGAGCTGCCTTGCATAGGCCAGCACATCGTCGCCTTGCGATATCGCCTGATGATCTCCCATGCGCAGCGTCAGCTCGGTCTTCCGCAGATGGATGAGCGCCCGGTAGAGGCTCAGCATCGATTGCGGGTCCTCGCGCTGCGCCGCCACATTGTTGCGGCTCGCGTCGGCGGCCAGCGGCAGCCAG
>DASZUI010000236.1:0-8077 GCA_035547675.1 Devosia sp. | reverse complement strand
GGAATAGGCGAAGCCGGCATGGCTGTATTCGATGGCCTGGCAGAGGGTGAAGCACATGCCGAGCAGGATGGTGAGCACGAGGCCCCACTTCAGCCCCTCGCGATCGTTCTGCAGCAGCGCATGGTGGGCCCAGGTGACCGTGGTGCCCGAGGTCAGCAGCAGCAGCGTGTTGAAGAGCGGCAGGTGCCAAGGGCTGAAAAGCTCGACGCCGGTCGGCGGCCAGGAGGTGCCCATGGCGGCGACTCGCGCGAACTGCTCCGGGTCGGCATGCCGGAAGAAGCCGTCGAAATAGGCCCAGAACCAGGCGACGAAGAACATCACTTCGGAGGTGATGAACAGCATCATGCCGTAGCGGTGGGAGATCGCGACCACCCGCGTGTGGTCGCCCTCGAGCGATTCGTGCACGACGTCATGCCACCAGGAATACATGGTGTAGATGACCGCGACCGCGCCGATCAGCAGCACCCAGGGGGTGACGTGGCGCATGAACAGGATGCCGCCAATGGCCAGAACAAAAGCCGCGACCGCGCCGACAATCGGCCAAGGGCTCGGATTGACCAGGTGGTAGTCGTGGTGGACGTCGGCATGCGCGGCCATGTCAGCTTCCCTGTTTGTCTGAAGCGTAGAAGGTATAGGAAAGGGTTATATCGCGAATGGTATCAAGGTCGTGATCCTTTGCGATATCAGGATCGACGAAAAACACCACAGGCATATGCACGGTTTCGCCGGGCTGCAGGGTCTGCTGGGTGAAGCAGAAGCACTGAACCTTATTGAAATAGGCGCCCACGCCCTCGGGCGAAACGTTGAAGCTCGCCTGTCCCGTGACGGGCTTGTCGGAATTGTTGTGGGCGATGAAATCGATGGTTTCGATCGTGCCGATCTTGGCGGTCACCGGGGCGGCGGGCGTGACGGTCCAGGGAATGCCGGCCGTCATGTTCGAATCGAAGCGCACCGTCATCTGCCGGTCGATAATGCCCTTGGGATTGCCCACGGCGCGCCGCGTCGTGCCGCCATAGCCGGTCGCCTGGCAGAAGACGCGGTAGAGCGGCACCGCTGCATAAGCGAGGCCGAGCATGGCGACGACGACCACCGCCAGTACGCCGGCGGCGCGGAGATTGCTGCGTCCACGCAGCAGGGATTGCTGGACGGGTTCATGGGGAGCATCGGTCATAGCGTGTGATAGGTCCCCATTTTGACGAAGGTCAGGATGTAAACAATCACCACGAAGGCCAGCAGCACCAGGCCCAGGGCCAGCGAGCGCTGGCGCCGCCGGCGCAGGAAGAGGTCGTCGTCGCGCTTGTCGAGCTTGGCGGTCATCAGGCGAGCCCTCCGAGACGCAGGGCATGATCCAGGATGAAGGCGAGGAAGATCACGAAGAGATAGGCCGAGGAATAGGTGAAGAGCCGCCGCCCGAGCTTCTTCATGGCAACGCCGTCGGCCCGGAAGAGCCGCACCGCCAGAACGATAAACCAAAATCCGCTTACCGCCGCGATCGCCTCATAAACCCAGCCGCCGAGGCCGGTCCAGAACGGCAGCAGGGTCGCGGCGACCAGCAGCACCGAATAGATGACGATCTCGAGCTTGGTATGCGCCTCGCCCTTGACATTGGGCATCATCGGGATGCGCGCCGCGCCATAGTCGGACTGCTTGTAGAGCGCCAGCGCCCAGAAATGCGGCGGCGTCCAGAGAAAGATGATGAGAAAGAGCAGCGCCGAGGACAGGTCCACTCCGCCCGTCACGACCGCCCAGCCGACCATGGGCGGGAAAGCCCCGGCGGCACCGCCGATGACGATGTTCTGCGGCGTCGAGCGCTTGAGCCAGATGGTGTAGATGACGGCGTAGAAGAAGATGGTGAAGGCGAGGAGCGCGGCGGCCACCCAATTGGCGGCGAGGCCCAGCATCATCACCGAAAAGCCCGACAGCACGAGGCCGAGCGCCAGCGCGTCGCCGCGCTCGACCCGCCCCGAGGGAATCGGGCGGTTGAGCGTGCGGCTCATGACGGCGTCGATATCGGCGTCGTACCACATGTTGAGCGCGCCCGAGGCACCGGCGCCGATGGCGATGCAGAGTACGGAAAGCGCGGCGATGAAGGGATGGACATAGCCGGGGGCAAGGAACATGCCGACCATCACCGTGAACACCACCAGCGACATCACCTTGGGCTTCAGCAGGGCGACATAGTCCCCTACCCTCGCACCACCGGCGATTTCGCCGCGGTCGAGGGCGGCAATGTTCCGGCTATCGTCGATATAGGCCACGCGTTTGACTTTCGGTCGATGGCGCCGGCTCAAGGGCGCCGGCTCCGGTGACGCGCGCCGGAGCATTATTCTCACTCACCGGCCCGGCGGCGATCCGCCGGGCCGTACTGGCTTCGAAGGCCCGGCCCAGAGAACCGGGCCGGAAACTCACCTCATCCTGCTAGCGGATGCGCGGCAGGGTGGAGAACTGGTGGAAGGGCGGCGGCGAGCTCAGCGTCCATTCGAGAGTGGTCGCCCCCTCGCCCCACGGATTGTCGGCCGCCTTGCGCTTCTTATGCGCCGCTTCCCAGAGGATGTAGAGGAACAGCAGCAGGCCCACGAAGGTAATGTAGTAGCCGATCGAGGAAATGCGGTTCCAGAACGCGAAGGCATCCGGATAGTCGATGTAGCGCCGCGGCATGCCGGCGAGGCCGAGGAAGTGCTGCGGGAAAAAGATGACGTTCACGCCGACGAAGGTGATCCAGAAATGCCAGGTCGCCAGCGTCTCGTTGTACATGTAGCCGAACATCTTCGGATACCAGTAGTACCAGGCCGCAAAGACCGCAAAGACGGCGCCCAGCGACAGCACGTAATGGAAGTGCGCGATCACGTAATAGGTGTCGTGCAGGGCCCGGTCGGCCGAGGCGTTGGCCAGCACCACGCCGGTGACGCCGCCGATGGTGAACAGGAAGATGAAGCCCAGCGCCCAGAGCATGGGCGGGCGGAAGGAGATCGAGCCGCCCCACATGGTGGCGAGCCAGGAAAACACCTTAACGCCGGTGGGCACCGCGATGACCATGGTGGCGGCCACGAAATAGCGCTGCACGTCGAGGCTGAGGCCGGTGGTGTACATGTGGTGGGCCCAGACGACGAAGCCGACGCCGCCGATGGCCACCATGGCGTACACCATGCCCATATAGCCGAAAATGGGCTTCTTGGAGAAGGTCGACACGATCTGGCTGACGATGCCGAAGCCCGGCAGGATCAGGATGTACACTTCGGGATGGCCGAAAAACCAGAACAGGTGCTGGAAGAGGACCGGATCGCCACCGCCCGACGGATCGTAGAAGGTCGTGCCGAAATTGCGGTCGGTCAGTTCCATGGTAATGGCGCCGGCGAGCACCGGCAGGGCCAGCAGCAGCAGGAAGGCCGTCACCAGCACGGCCCAGGGAAAGAGCGGCATCTTGTGCAGCGTCATGCCCGGGGCGCGCATGTTGAGGATGGTGGTAATGAAATTGATGGCGCCAAGGATCGAGCTGACACCGGCAAGGTGGATGCTGAGGATCACGAAATCCATCGACGGCCCGGGCGTGCCGGAGGTCGCGAGCGGCGGATAGATAGTCCAGCCGCCGCCGGCGCCGCGCAGGGTTTCGGACGGGCCGGGCACGAACATGGAAATGAGCGCCAGCAGGAAGGCGGCCGGCAGCAGCCAGAACGAAATATTGTTCATGCGCGGGAAGGCCATGTCCGGCGCGCCGATCATCAGCGGCACGAACCAGTTGCCGAAGCCGCCGATCAGGGCGGGCATGACCATGAAGAAGATCATGATCAGGCCGTGCATGGTCGAAAAGACGAGGTAGAGCTGCTTGCCCGCATCGATCGAGGCGGCCGGGTCCGAGATGCCGTAAATCATGGCCGCGAGGCCATGGAAAATCTGGATGCCCGGCTCCTGCAGCTCCATGCGCATGACGCCCGAAAGGACCGAGCCGATCACCCCCGCGATGATTGCGAAGATGAGATAGAGCGTGCCGATGTCCTTGTGGTTGGTCGAATAGAGGTAGCGCCGCCAGCCGGTAGGATGGCCGGGGGCGTGGGCCTCGGGCGATTGGTCTTCATGTGTGGCGTAGGCGTTGGCCATTGGCTTGTCTCTTCAGGTAACTCGGGTCGCTCTGCTCGTCTCGCGTCGTCTGGTCAGCTTGCCGCTTCGAGCGGCGGCAGCGTGGCATTGGCTTTCTCGACGTCGCCGGAGGCCAGCGCCTTGGACCATGTGTCGTACTGGTCCTTGGTCACCACGCGCACCGCGATCGGCATGAAGGCGTGATCCTTGCCGCAGAGCTGGCTGCACTGGCCATAATAGATGCCGGTCTTGCGCGCATTGAACCAGGTCTCGTTGAGGCGGCCGGGCACCGCATCCATCTTGATGCCGAAGGACGGCACTGAGAAGGAGTGGATCACGTCGGCGCCGATCACCTGCACGCGCACCGTGGTATCGACCGGCACGACCAGATCGTTGTCGACGGCCAGCAGCCGCGGCTCGTTCGGCTTCAGCTTCTGCCGGTCGGCCTCGTTGAGGATGTTCGAGTCGTAATGCTTCTTGAGGTCCGGATACTCGTAGCTCCAGTACCACTGGCTGCCCGTCACCTTGACGGTCAGCGCCGGCGCCGGCACGTCCACCGAGCCGAAATTATAGATCGACGACCCCAGATATTTGCGGGTGCCGTCGGGGATCGTCTCCTGGTCCGTCAGGATGCCGAAGGAGGGGATGGCGATGACCACCAGGACCAGGATCGGCACCACCGTCCAAACGACTTCGATCAGCGTGTTGTGACTGGTCTTGGAGGGAACCGGGTTCGCCTTGGCGTTGAACCGCACCATGATCACGACCAGGAGCACCAGCACCAGGATCACGATCGCCGCAATGATCCAGAGCAGCAGGTTGTTATAGAAGCTCTCGATCTCGTCCATGAGGGGGGTGACGGATAGCTGAAAGCCCGTCTGGCCCGAAACCGGCTGGCCGGCCACGGCGGCCATCGCGGCGCCGGGCATCAGGACACCTCCGAGCAGCGACATTGCCAGCAAAGAGCGGTTGAACAGTCCCTTCACCCTAAACCCCCATCAGATGGTCCAAACCCGCGACCCGAGGGAACGGGACCAGGCGCAATTGTTCCTGCCTGGCCGCAGCGGGGCATCCTCGAACCTCTCGGGACCGGGGACCCTCTCGGGCCAGACGGCGGGTTGCGCGGGGAAAAAGCAGTCCCGCGGGCATGCACAATGCCGCGCCGACTCATGCTTCCCGAGTGCGCAAACTCCACACATCCGGTAAACCACATCCAAGGGGGCATGGCAATTCTCATGCATGGCGCAAAACGTCCACCTGCAAGCTCGATGCGGCGGCAAGGTTGCCGCCTCAACCTTGCCCAAGTCCTCGCGCCTTTTGCGGCGAGCCGGCGGGCGGAGCCGGATGGCGGGAGCGCGCGATTGACAAGGCTCTCCCGGTCAAGGACATAGAAGGATCGGCGCCGCCGGCCAGGAGCACGAAGCAAGTGAAACGAGTTCTGCTGCGCGTCATTGCGGCCACGGGCCTGATCGGCCTCGCCCTGGGGCTGGGGGCGGGAAGCGCCAGCGCCCAAGGCGTGGTGAAGGCGCAATATGGCGATTGGCAGATGAGCTGCGATACGCCGCCGGGCGCCAGCTCGCAGCAATGCGCCATCATCCAGAACGTGACGGCCGAGGACCAGCCCAATGTCGGGCTGTCCGTGATCGTGCTCAAGACGGCCGACCAGAAGGCGCGGCTGCTGCGCGTGCTCGCCCCGCTCGGGGTGTTGCTGCCCAACGGGCTGGGGCTCAATGTCGACGGCAAGGACATGGGGCGCGTGGCCTTCGTGCGGTGCCTGCCCAATGGATGCGTGGCCGAGGTCGCCATGGACGATGCGCTGATCAAGACGCTGTCGACCGGCAAGAGCGCCATCTTCGTGGTGTTCAAGACGCCGGAGGAAGGGATCGGCATCCCCGTTTCCCTCAAGGGGTTCGGGGACGGCTTCGCGCAGCTGCCCTGATCGCGCAAAAAAGGCCGGGCGAGCCCGGCCAGTTCGTCAGGAACTTTCAAAGCGCTTTAGCGCGGCGGCCAGACGCTGATGGCGCGCCGGCGCTCGCGCGCCCACTGGATGTCGTAATCCGGAGTTTTCAGCGCCTCGATGAGGTCATTTCGCGTTACGCCGAGATCCCAGAGGCGATGATCCTCGAGCTCGAGCAGGGTCTCGAGCATCTGTCGCCGCCGATAGGCGGCAGCGAGGTGGACAAATTGTCCTACCAGGGTGGAAAGCGTGCGAATCGGCCAGGCGGCGCGGTGTGGCCGCTCGCCCAAGAGCGAGTACGCCATGTCTATTCTCCGATGTGAGGGCGCCAAGGGGGGAAGCGCCGGCTCCCGGCAGCGCTGCTGCGCCGCCACGGTTCATGGTATGTGCCCTTGCCTTCCATAAATCCAACAAATAGATTTCATCCCGCCGATCAATTTCAGTGATGAAGAATCCGATGGCCGCCCCGCTCGATCTCGACCAGTTGCAGAGCTTCTGCGCCATCGCCGATTGCGGCAGCTTCACCGAGGCGGCCCGGCGGGTGAACAAGACGCAATCGGCCGTTTCCATGCAGATCAAGCGGCTTGAGGAGCGGCTGGGCGACGAGCTTTTCGTCCGTGACGGGCGGACGGTGCTGCTGACCGAGCGTGGCGAGGCGCTCTATGCCCAGGCCCGGCGCATGCTGCGGCTCAATGCCGAGATCGTCGACATGTTCTCCGACGAGGATCTGGCCGGCACGATACATTTCGGCATACCGGATGATTACGCCGTCAAGCTCCTGCCGGTCGTACTTAAGCGCTTCCAGAAGACGCATCCGCGCATTGTCGTCGATGTCCGCTGCCAGCCTTCGCGGGAGTTGCTTGAGGAGATGCGCGCCGGCCGCTACGACCTCATCGTCTTCACCCAGGGCACGAGCCAGGAATATGGCGAACCCTTCCGGACCGAGCGCATGTTCTGGGTCGCCTCGCAGGGCGGGCAGGCGCAGCAACAGGAACCGCTGCCGATTGCCGGCGGTGTGCGCTGCTGCTGGAAGGACAACGCCGTCGAAGCGCTCAACCGGATCGGGCGCGATTATCGCATCGTCTTCAGCTCGTCCAACGCCACGGCGATCACCAGCGCAGTGCTCGCCGACCTCGCTGTTGGCTTTCTGCCGGAAAGCGCCTTGCAGCCCGGCATGGAGGTGATCTCGGAAGCGCCCGGCCTGCCCCGCCTCAACGACGCCCAGATCGCCCTGATGCGGGCCAGTCACGCCTATGGCGGCATCTACGACGCCCTGGCGCAGCACATCGTTGCCCAGTTGGGCAATCTCGACGGCCGCGACGAAGCCCCGCCCGCCGCCGCCGAATAGCCAGCCAGCCATTCGGCTGGACCGGCTTCTTGGGGTGGGCAGGTAGGTAACCTCACTCCGACCGCTGAGGATTTGGCAAGGGCGGCTGGATTCCGGCCTTCGCCGGAATGACGTCGGGGTGGGGCGTGGCCGTGCCAAACTCCACTCGTGTCATTCCGGCGAAGGCCGGAATCCATGGCGCGCGCTGCGCATCACACGGTCGCACGTCCCGAAAGGCCGCTGGATGGCCGGGTCAAGCCCGGCCATGACCTGGTGAGGGAGGAGGACGGAGCAGATTAGCGTTTGGTCACATACCTATCCGCCGTCATGGCCGGGCCTGACCCGGCCATCCAGCCCCCTACTCCCCTTCCCCCGCCGCCGGATCGGCGAAATTCCTTGGCGATTCGCCCCGGGCGATCTGGTCGCCGATGCAGCGGCCGAGCTTATGCGCCTCTATGTCGAACGCGCGGGCCGACTCGAGCCGCTCTTCGGGCGTGGCAGTGGGCGGCACCAGATGCTCCTGCAGCAGCGCGGCGCGCTGATGATTGATGTAGGTGCCGATCTCGAGGAAATCGACAATCGCCATGATCTGCTCCGGCGAGAAGCGGGCGAAGAGTGGCGGCAGCATGACCGAGAGATGCCCGAAGAGCAGCCGGTTGAAGTCGCGCGTGCGGTCGGTCACCTCGATCCAGACCTTGCGCCGATCCTCGGTGTCGCGG
>DASZUI010000235.1:0-2551 GCA_035547675.1 Devosia sp. | reverse complement strand
CGGTTCTCCACCCAGCCGCCGCGGCGCGTCTCGACGAGCACGGGATTGGCGTCCGTCCGATCAGCCATGTTTATTCCATTAGATGGGATTGCCTGAGAGGAGCCTGGGCACGCCGCCGCCCACGGCCGCCGCCTGCCGGATCATCATGGTCTTGACGGCCGGCAGCCGGTCGACCACGCCCAGCCCCAAATCGCGCGCCGCCCTGACCGGCGCGATGTCGTTGGAAAACAGCCGGTTCATGCCGTCCGTCACCATGGCCATCAGCGCCGTATCGAGCCGCCGCCAGCGCTGGTAGCGCGTGAGCACGTCCGCCGCGCCGGGATCGAGCCCGAGCCGCAGCGCCTCGATGACCACTTCGGCCAGCGCCGCCGCGTCCCTGAGCCCGAGATTGAGCCCCTGGCCGGCAACCGGATGGATCACATGGGCAGCATCCCCGATCAGCGCCAGCCGCGGGGCAACCAGCTCGCGCGCCAGCAGCAGTTTTAGCGGAAAGCTCTGCAGCGGCTCCTCGAGGCTCACCGTGCCGAGGCTCGAGCCCATCACGCCCTCGATGATGCCCGCGACCTCCTCGCCCGGCATCTGCTTGTAGCGCGCCGCGAGCTCCGGCGTTTCGGTCCACACCAGCGAGGAGCGGTTGCCGGGGAGCGGCAGGCTGGCGAAGGGGCCGTGCGGGCGGAAATGTTCATAGGCCACGCCGTCATGCGGCAGCGAATGGCCGATGGTGGTCACGATCCCCTGCTGCCGGTAGTCGTGCGAGACGATGCCGATCCCCGCGAGCCCCCGCAGCGGTGAATTGCCGCCATCGGCCGCCACCACGAGCGGCGCCTGAAGCACGCGCCCATCCTTGAGCGACAGCCGCGCCGCGCCCGGCCCGGCCTCGAAACCGGCGATTTCCGCCGAACCGAGCAGCGCCGCCTTGCCCTCGAGCGCCGCCATCAGCGCCCCGAGCAGGGCGGTATTGGGCAGCATATGCGCGAAGGGTTCGCCCGGCGCGACCTCGCCATCGAAGCTGAGGAACAGCGGCCGCGCCAGATCGTCCCCGCCGGAATCGGTGATTTTCATGCGGGTGATCGGCTGGGCGGCGTCGGCCAGCCCGGCCCACACCCCCAGCGCCTCGAAAAAGCGCCGCGCCCCCGCCGAAAGCGCCGATGCCCGCTGGTCGCGCGGCACCGAGAAATCCCGCCGGTCGGCCACCGCGACGCGGATACCTTCCATCGAGCGGACCAGCCCCAGCGCCATGGCGAGCCCCACCGGCCCGCCGCCGGCAATCACGACGTCATAGCCTCCCTCGCGATTTGCCGCCGTGTCGCTCATGCCGGCCTCCATTGCCTCATATTTCGGCCGGGACGCGCCGGCGCGCAAGCGGATTAGCAGCCGCGCGGCGCGGCCGGCCAAAATTGCCGCATAAATAGGCAGCATGGGCCGCGCAAGCTTTCAGCAAATGCCTACACAATGTGCAATTGCTTGGCCGCCGGCTCGGCGCCTCCCGAGCTGTGTCGGAAATAAGGCAACGAAAACAAGCGGTTCCCACAATGTGAACGAGTCTGGCACGGCGCTTGAGTCTGTTGGCTCAGGGCACACGCCAAAGGTCAACGAAAGGGGCTCCCATGAAACTGGTGGTGGCGATCATCAAGCCGTCGCGACTCGAAGAAGTCCGGCAGGCGCTCAATTCCCTCGACGTGCATGGCATGACGGTCACCGAGGTCAAGGGCTATGGCCGGCAGAAGGGCCATTCGGAAATCTATCGCGGCACCGAATATGCCGTGCACTTCCTGCCCAAGCTGAAAATCGAAATCGCGGTGGACGACGCCCAGGCCGAGCCCGTGACGGCGGCGATCCGCGAATCCGCCCAGACCGGCCGCATCGGCGACGGCAAGATTTTCGTGTTCGACCTCGAGCACGTAACCCGCATCCGTACCGGCGAAACCGGCACGGCCGCCCTCTGACGCCATCCTCGGGAGAAACCTCAATGACACAAAGAATGCCGAAACTGCTCGGGATGGCGTCGCTCGCGTCCCTGGCTACCCTCGCCACCACGCTGTCCGCCTTCGCGCAGGATGCCGCCGCGCCCGCGGCGGCGGCCGCTCCGGCGGCGCCTGCCGGCCCGGCGCTCAATTCCGGCGATACGGCCTGGATGCTCACCTCCATGGCCCTGGTCCTGATGATGACCATTCCGGGCCTCGGCCTCTTCTATGGCGGCATGGTGCGCAAGAAGAACGTGCTGGCCACCGTGATGCAGAGCTTCGCCATCACCTGCCTCGTGACCATACTGTGGTTCATCGTCGGCTACTCGATCGCCTTCACCAACGACGCCACGGTCAATCCCTTCATCGGCTCGTTCTCGCACCTCTTCCTGGCGGGCGTGAACGTCAACACCACCAATTCGCTGGCCCCGACCATCCCGGAATACGTGTTCTCCGCGTTCCAGATGACCTTCGCCATCATCACCCCGGCGCTGATCGCCGGCGCCTTCGCGGAGCGCCTGAAATTCTCCGCGCTGCTCATCTTCATGGCGCTGTGGCTGCTCTTCGTCTATTCGCCCATCGCCCAC
>DASZUI010000234.1:0-2066 GCA_035547675.1 Devosia sp. | reverse complement strand
CAGGCAGTCTCCCGATCCGCGTCTCCATCCTGCTCGAAGGCGAGGAGGAATCCGGCAGCCCGAGCCTGGGCGGCTTCCTCGATCAGGCGGCGGATGAATTGAAGGCCGATGTGGCGCTGGTCTGCGACAGCGACATGTGGGACGACACCCACCCCGCGATCACCACCATGCTGCGCGGCCTTGTCGGGCAGGAAGTCGAGATCACCTGCGCCAATGCCGACCTTCATTCGGGCATGTTCGGCAACGCCGCGCGCAACCCGCTGCAGGTCCTCGGTGACATCATTGCAAGCCTCAGGACGCCCGATGGCGGGGTGGCCATCGAGGGCTTTTACGACGGCGTCACCGAAGTACCCGAGGCCGTGAAGGCCAACTGGAACCGCCTGCCCTTCGACCAGGAGGGCTTCCTCGCCAATGTCGGGCTCAGGATTCCGGCGGGCGAGAAGGGTCGCTCCATCATGGAGCAGATCTGGGCGCGCCCCACCTGCGAAATCAACGGCGTCATCGGCGGCTATACCGGCGAGGGTTTCAAGACCGTGATCCCCGCCAAGGCCAAGGCCAAGATTTCCTTCCGGCTCGTGGCGGGGCAGGACCCGGCGAAAATCCGCGAGGCCTTCCGCAGCCATGTCCGCGCCCGTGTCCCGGCCGATTGCTCCGTGAGTTTCAAGGACCATGGCGGCTCGCCCGCGCTCGTGATGCCCTTCGACAGCGATTTCATGCAGAAGGCGCTCAAGGCGCTCTCCGAGGAGTGGCAGACCGAGGCCGCTATCGGCGCGACGGGCGGCTCCATTCCGGTGGTAGGCGAGTTCAAGCGGCGGCTCGGCATGGATGCGCTGCTGGTGGGCTTCGCCCGCTTCGACAACCGCATCCACTCCCCCAACGAGAAATACGACCTCTCGAGCTTCCGCCACGGCGTGCGATCCTGGATCCGCATCCTCGGGGCCTTCGCCGAAGCATGATTGCGCCGCATTCCTTCTGGCAGGCGATCGCGCCGGCCGGGACATACACCGACGCCGGCCCGTTCACGGATGCCTTCCCCGCCACCCTGCCGGACGGACGGCAATTGCTGCTGCCCATCCGCACGCTTCCCGGCGACGGCACGCACGGCGTGGCGGGCCTCATCTGCAACCAGGCGAGCTTTGCCGTTCTCGATACGCTGGCCGATTTCCTCACCGAGCTCGTCCGCCCGATCGAGCCGGAGGTGATCGTCGGCGTGCCGACGCTGGGGCTGCCGCTCGCCGAAGGCGTGGCGCGGCGCCTCGGCCATGCCCGGCTGGTGCCGCTCAGCACCTCGCGCAAATTCTGGTATCGCGAGGACCTGTCCGAGCCGCTCGCCTCGATTACCACGCCGGAGCGCCGCAAGAGCCTGTTCATCGACCCGCGCATGCTGCCGCTGCTCGAGGGCCGCCGCATCGTGGTCATCGACGACGTTGTCAGCTCCGGCCAATCGCTGACAGGCGTGCTGCGGCTGTTGCGCAAGGCCGGCATCGCTCCGCAAGCGGTCGGCGTCGCCATGCTGCAGGGCGACAAGTGGCGCACCGCCCTGGCGGAAATCGATCCCGCCTGGCCAGGCCTTGTCCGCGGCGTGTTCGCCTCGCCGCTGCTCAGGCTGCGGGGCGAAGGATGGGTGCGGGAATCCAGTTTCGACGCGCCGCCAGCCGAAGGCCCCCTCACCCGCCGCTGCGCGGCGACCTCTCCCCCAAAGGGAGAGGTGAAAAGGGGCCACCGCCTTAGCCGCGCGCCTCACCTCTCCCCCGGGGGAGAGGTCGGATGCGCAGCATCCGGGTGAGGGGGCCTTTCTCGCGGCCTAGAGCATTTCACGTTCTGATTGCATCAGAACGTGAGCTCTAGGTTCTTGAGTTGTCGCGTTTTCGTGGTTCGACAAGCTCACCATGAGGCCGGAAAAATGGAACCACTTTTCCTGAAAACGCCCTAGGCTGAATCGACATTCAGCGCATCCAAAGCATGGCAGCGGCGAGATGGATGAAAGCCAGGAAGTGGATGGCTCTTCGGTCGTAGCGCGTGGCGAAGCGGCGGAAGTGCTTGAGCTTGTTGAAGCAGCGTTCGAT
>DASZUI010000233.1:0-1931 GCA_035547675.1 Devosia sp. | reverse complement strand
CGCGGCATCCTCGCCGGCGTGCCGGTCAGCCGGCTCGAGCCGGGCAGGCCCGAACTCGATAGTCTGCTGGTCCTCGCCGCGACCGAACTCACCACCGATGCCGACATCGCCGCCCTTGTCGCGGCGCTTACCGAGGAACTGGCATGAGCATGAATACGCAAGGCCGCCCTACCGATATCGGCACGCCCGGCGCCGCCGCGGCCGGTTCGGCGCTGCTCCCCGACGAGCCGCTGCTCTTCGAGATCGGCGACACGCACCACTCGGGCGTCGACCTGCCGGAGGTCGAGGTCGACAATTCGCGCCTCGGCGGCTTCGCCCGCAAGACGCCGCTCGACCTGGCCGGCCTCACCGAGCCCGAGGCCATGCGCCATTATGTGCGCCTCAGCCGCCGCAATTATTCGATCGATTCCGGCATGTACCCGCTCGGCTCCTGCACCATGAAGCACAATCCGCGCCTCAACGAGAAGACCGCGCGGCTCCCCGGCTTTGCCGACATCCACCCGCTGCAGCCGGTCTCGACCGTGCCCGGCGCGCTGGAGCTGATGCAGCAGCTCGCCGACTGGCTCCTGACGCTGACCAACATGACCGCCGTCGCGCTCACGCCCAAGGCCGGTGCCCATG
This sequence comes from Devosia sp., assembly GCA_035547675.1. Classification (GTDB taxonomy): domain Bacteria; phylum Pseudomonadota; class Alphaproteobacteria; order Rhizobiales; family Devosiaceae; genus DASZTU01. The sequence continues at coordinate 1,310 of DASZUI010000233.1, read as the reverse complement.
GCGAGATGACCGGCATGATGGCGATCCGCGCCGCCCAGGAAGCGAAAGGGCAGGGGCACCGCAAGATCGTGCTGGTCCCCGACAGCGCCCATGGCACCAATCCGGCGACGGCGGCCTTCCTCGGCTACCAGGTGAAATCGGTGCCGGCGCGGGCCGACGGCACGGTCGATGCCGCGGCGGTCAAGGCGGCGCTCTCGCCCGAAGTCGCGGCGATCATGCTGACGAACCCGAACACCTGCGGCCTCTTTGAGCGCGACATCGTCGAAATTGCCGAAGCGGTGCACAATGCGGGCGCCTATTTCTACTGCGACGGCGCCAATTTCAACGCCATCATGGGCGTGGTCCGGCCGGGCGATCTCGGCGTCGACGCCATGCACATCAATCTCCACAAGACCTTTTCGACCCCGCATGGCGGTGGCGGCCCGGGCGCCGGGCCGGTGGTCCTTTCCGCGGCGCTCGCCCCCTTCGCCCCGGTGCCCTTCGTCAGGAAGGGCGAGCTCATCGAGCACCCCGAAGAGCAGCATCTCGGCCGCATCACCGCCTTCAACGGCCAGATGGGCATGTATGTGCGGGCGCTGACCTATATGCTGTCGCACGGCGGCGACGGGCTGGCGCAGGCGGCGCGGGACGCCGTGCTCAACGCCAATTACGTCCGCGCCCGGCTGCAGAGCGTGTTCAGCCTGCCTTTCGGCGAGCAGCCCTGCATGCACGAGGCGCTGTTCGACGACCATTTCCTCGACGGCACCGGCATTTCGACCCTCGATTTCGCCAAGGCGCTGATCGACGAGGGCTACCATCCGATGACCATGTATTTCCCGCTGGTCGTCCATGGCGCCATGCTGGTCGAGCCGACCGAGAGCGAGCCCAAGCAGACCCTCGATGCCTTCTGCGACACCATGCTGGCGCTCGCCGCCGACGCCAAAGCCGGCAACGCCGCCCGCTTCACCGCCGCCCCGACCCGCGCCCCGCGCCGCCGCCTCGACGAAACCCGCGCCGCCCGCTCTCCCCGCCTGAAATGGGAGCCGGAGGAATGGCCGAAAGCGGCGGAATAACCAGCCAGCCATTCGCCAGCCATTCGGCTGGACCGGACTTTCGATGTGGGCGGGTAGGGAGCGCGCGGCCCATCCTTCGAGGCTCCCTTCGGTCGCACCTCAGGATGAGGTCGTGGATATGAGCGTCTTAGCACCCCCGAACCTCATGGTGAGGTGCGAGGCGAAGCCGAGCCTCGAACCATGGGCAGCGCGCGCCGTGCCCGCTGCTGGATTCCGGCCTTCGCCGGAATGACGGCGGGGCGGGGGCAAGGCGGTGCC
>DASZUI010000232.1:0-10968 GCA_035547675.1 Devosia sp. | reverse complement strand
GGGGTGTTCTCAGCCCGCATGCGCCAATTCCTTCTCCCCGCCACCGACAGCTCGGGCCGCTTCTCGGGCTTGAATCTCAACGGTTGCGCTCCTGCATCGGGCGGCGCAAGGCCCCCTCACCCGCCGCTCCGCGCCGACCTCTCCAAAGGGAGAGGTGAACTTGCGGCTCCGCACTGCCCTGAATCACCTCTCCCTCAGGGGGAGAGGTCGGCCGAAGGCCGGGTGAGGGGGCCTTCATGACGTCAGCCCGCATGCGCCAATTCCTTCTCCCCGGGACTCGCCGCCTCGCCATGCACGCCGCCCATCAGCAGCCCCAGTTCCTCGATGGAGACATCGGACACCTTCATCGGCCGGCTGAGCCGCCCCCCATTGATCACCGCCAGCGTATCCGACAGCTCCAGCAATTCGTCGAGGTCCTGCGAGATGACCACGATCGCCGAGCCCGCCGCCGCGAGGTCCACCAGCGCCTGCCGGATCGCCGCCGCGGCGCCCGCATCGACGCCCCAGGTCGGCTGCGACACCACCAGTACCGTGGGGTTCTGCAAAATCTCCCGGCCCATGATGTATTTCTGCAGATTGCCGCCCGAGAGCGAGCCGGCCGTCGCGTCCGCCCCCGTCGTCTTGACCGCAAAGGTCGAGATCACCCGGTCGGTATAATCCTTCGCCACGCCGCCCCGGATCAGGCCGGAGATCACCATTCGGAGCCGGTCGCGCCCGGTGAGGATCGAATTGTCCGACAGCGTGAAATCCGGCACCGCCGCGTGGCCGTTCCGCTCCTCGGGCACGGTATTGAGCCCGCGCAGCCGCCGCTGCTTGGCGCTTTCCCGCCCGATCGGCGCCCCGTCGAGGGTGATCGCCGCCGGGTCCTCGCCCATTTCCTCGCCGTCGAGCGCCAGCAGCAGCGCGTTCTGCCCATTGCCCGCCACCCCGGCGATGCCGAAGATTTCGCCGGCCCGCACCGAAAAGCTGATGTCCCGGAGCGCTACTCCGAACGGCCCGATGCCCGGCACGTTCAGCCGGCTGACGACCAGCTTTTCGGCGCCGAAAGTCCGGCCCTGCGGCTTGCTGATGTCCTTGAGCCCCGAGCCGATCATCTTTTCGGCCATGGAGCGCGAGGTCTCCTGCCGCGGATCGCAAATATCGACCACCCGCCCGCCGCGCAGGATCGTCGCCGTGTCGCAGAGCGCCCGGATTTCGTGCAATTTGTGCGAGATATAAAGGATGGAGCAGCCCTCCTTGGCGAGCTGCCGCAGCACGGAGAACAATTGCTCCACTTCCTGCGGCGTCAGCACCGAGGTCGGCTCGTCCATGATCAACAGGCGCGGATTGAGCAGCAGCGCGCGCACGATCTCGATGCGCTGCCGCTCGCCCACCGACAGCGTCGAGACGATCCGGTGCGGATCGAGCTTCAGCCCATAGGTCTCCATCACCTCGCGGATTTTGCCCTCGAGCTCGCGCTGCGGAATTTTCGCATCCATGCCGAGCGCGATGTTCTCGAGTACCGTGAGCGCCTCGAACAGCGAGAAATGCTGGAACACCATGCCGATGCCGAGCCGGCGCGCGGCGCGCGGATTGGCCACCGTCATCGGCACGCCATCCCAGCGGATTTCGCCCTCGTCCGGCTGCATGATGCCGTAGATCATCTTGACGAGAGTGGATTTGCCGGCGCCGTTCTCCCCGAGCAGCGCGTGGATTTCGCCGGGCCGGACCGCAAAGCTCACATGGTCATTGGCGAGCACGCCCGGGAATCGCTTCGAAATCCCGACCACCTCGAGCCGCGGCGGCAAACTAGCGTCCATGGACCGTATCCACCTCTTTGGTGTCCGGCCGCCCAGCAGAAACTTCCCCGCGGCCAATGTGGACCATAATCTCGGCCGCCGCTAGAGCCGCGATGACTTCCGGCCGCTTATCCCCCAGCCCCATCGCCCCTATCGGCATGACCAGCCGCGACAGCGCCGCCGGATCATAGCCCTCGCCCTTGAACCAGTTCGAAAACCGCGCCTTCTTCGTCGCCGAGCCGATCATGCCGACATAGGCGGCGTCCTGCCGCGCCAGCGCTTCGGCGCAGATCAGGAAATCGAGCGCATGGTCATGCGTCAGCACCAGGAAGACGCTGCCGGCCGGCGCCCTCCGCACCACCGCCTCGGGCATCGCGGCGACCTTGCCCGTGACGCCCTCGGGAAGCCCCACGAGCTCGTCGGCGCGCGTATCCACCACCGTGACCTTGAGCGGCAGCAGCACCAGCGCGCGTGCCAGCGCCTGCCCCACATGCCCGGCGCCGAAAACGAAGATGCTCGGCAAGCGGCTCTCATCGGCCGCCACGCGGGCCATCAGCTCGCGCGCCTTCGCCTCGTCGACGATCCGCATGGCGACCGTCACCCGGCCGCCGCAGCACTGCCCGATTTCCGGTCCCAGCGGCACATCGAGATCGCTCCCCTGCTGGCCCTCCCGGATCACCTGCCGGGCCCGCTCGATCACCATATGCTCAAGCGCCCCGCCTCCGATCGTCCCCAGCGTCTCCGCCGCCCCGATCAGCATGAAGGTGCCGGCCTCCCGCGGGCTGGAGCCCCGGACGGCGGTGAGCTCGGCGACGACCGCGGCGGGATTGCGGGCGAGGAAGGTGGAGAGGTCGGAAGCGCGGAGCATGTGGCTCACCCCCCTCCCATCCTCCCCCGCAAGGGGGGAGGAGTGCCCGTGGCACGGCGGTGCACCATCGTCTCCCTCCCCCTTGCGGGGAGGGGACAGGGGTGGGGGTAAGCCGCCCCGCCGGAATTCATCGCGTGGCCACCCGCTTCATCCGCTCCACCCCCATCAACACCCGTTCGGGCGTCAGGGGCGTATCGAGCCGCGGCGAAATCCGGTAATCGGCGACGCTCGCCACCGCCATCCCCAGCGCCTCGACCACCGACAGCGCCAGCATGAAAGGCGGCTCGCCCACCGCCTTCGACCGTCCGACGGTCGCCTCGCGATTGGCCGACCAGTCGGCGAGCTTGACGTTGAAGACCGGCGGCACGTCGGAGGCGAGCGGAATCTTGTAGGTGGAGGGCGCATGGGTGCGCAGCTGCCCCTTGGCATCCCACACCAGCTCCTCGGTCGTCAACCAGCCCATGCCCTGGATGAAGCCGCCTTCGACCTGCCCCTGGTCGATCGCCGGGTTCAGCGAATGGCCGGCATCGTGGAGAATATCGACGCGGTCGACCTGATATTCGCCGGTGAGCGTATCGATCGACACTTCCGAGCAGGACGCCCCATAGGCGAAATAATAGAAGGGCGAGCCACGCCCGGTGCTGCGGTCCCAATGGATGTTGGGCGTCTTATAGAACCCCGCCGCCGAAAGCTGCACGCGCGCCATATAGGCGGACTCGACCAGCGCCGGAAAGCCGGTGAACTGCCCGCCGACGACAATGCCGCCCGGCACGAACTGGACGGCCGAAACCTCGCACTGGTTGAGCATCGCCGCATGCGCCGCAAGCCGCGCCTTGATCTGGTTGCAGGCGTCGAGCGCCGCCGCGCCATTGAGGTCCGACCCGGACGAGGCGGCCGTGGCCGAGGTATTCGGCACCTTGCCCGTCGTCGTGGCATTGATCTTGACCATGTCGAGGGGCAGGCCGAAGGCGTCGGCGACCACCTGCGCCACCTTCATATGGAGCCCCTGCCCCATTTCCGTGCCGCCATGCGACAAATGGATCGAGCCGTCGCGATAGACATGCACCAGCGCGCCCGCCTGGTTGAACCAGGTCGCCGTGAACGAGATGCCGAATTTGACCGGCGTCAGCGCGATGCCCTTTTTGACCACGCGGCTCGCCGCGTTGAAGGCGATGACCTCGGCCCGCCGCCGCCGATAGTCGGAGGAGGCCTCGAGCTCGTCGACCACGCGGTGGACGATGTTGTCCGTCACCGTCTGCCAGTAGGGCGTGACGTTGCGGTCCTCGGTGCCGTAGAAATTGGCCTTGCGGATATCGAGCGGATCCTTGCCGAGGTCATAGGCGATGTCCTCGATCCAGCGCTCGCAGGCCACCATCCCCTGCGGCCCGCCAAAGCCGCGGAACGCGGTATTGGAGACGGTATTGGTATAGAGCGGCAGCGAATTCACCCGCACGGCGGGATAGAAATAGGCGTTGTCGGCATGGAACAGCGCGCGGTCCGTTACCGGCCCGGAAAGGTCCGCCGAAAAGCCGGCCCGCGCCGCATAGGTCGCCTCGACCGCCTCGATCCGCCCGTCCGAATTATAGCCGACCTCGTAATTCACCACGAAATCGTGCCGCTTGCCGGTCGCCACCATATCGTCGTCGCGGTCCGGCCTGATCTTGACCGCCCGCCCGAGCTTCTTGGCCGCGATCGCCGCGACGGCGGCGAACAGATTGCCCTGCGTCTCCTTGCCGCCGAAACCGCCCCCCATGCGCCGCACATTGACCGTCACCGCATGGAGATGCACGCCGAGCGCATGCGCCACCATCATCTGCACCTCGCTCGGGTGCTGGGTGGAGGCGTAGAGGGTGACGTCGTCGTCCTCGCCCGGCACGGCGAGCGAAATCTGCCCTTCGAGGTAGAAATGGTCCTGCCCGCCAATGGCGACACGGCCCTTGAGGCGCCGTTCGGCCTTGGCCATGCCGGTCGCCACGTCCCCGCGCTCGAGCTTCAGCGGCGACGTCACCAGCCTGCCGCCCGCCGACATGGCCGTATCGACGTCGAGCGCCGCCGGCAGATCGGCATATTGCACCCGCGCCAGCTTCGCCGCCCGCCGCGCCGCCTCGCGCGTTTCCGCGATCACCGCGAACATGGGCTGGCCATAGAACTGCACCACGCCCGGCGCGAAGATCGGCTCGTCGTCCATATGCGCCGAACTGACGTCGTTGACGCCCGGCACATCGGCATCGGTCAGCACCGCGACCACGCCCGGCGCCGACCGCACCGCGGAAAGGTCCAGTTCGAGAATCCGCGCATGGGCGCGCTCGGAGAGCCCCAGATAGGCGTGCAGCGTGCCCGCCGGCTCGACGATGTCGTCGATATATTCCGCCTTGCCCGACACATGCTTCGGCCCGGAATCATGCGGCCGCGGCGCATGCAGCGGCGAGGCGAGCGGTTCGGCGGGCGCGAAGGGGGATTGCTTGTTCATTGGCCGCCTTCCTCGCCGCCTCGCTCCCCTCCCCCCTGAGGGGAGGAGTCGGGGGTGGGGGTCTCTTCCGCAGGCGCAGCGCTTGTGGCCCACCCCCACCCGGCTGCCGCCACCCTCCCCTCAGGGGGGAGGGACGAAAATGTCGCCGCCTTGCCTTCTCCCCTCGCGGGAGAAGGTGCCCGAAGGGCGGATGAGGGGGGTTTCTCCGCGGGAACGACCTTCTCCGGCACCGCGCAAACTCCATCCGGCCCGCAAACGTTCTCGTCCTCGAGCCCAATGCCCTGCAATTTCGCCAGATCGACCGCCATCACGCCGCTCCCCGCTCCAGCCGCTCGGCCTCGCCGGTGGTTTCGAGATGGAAACGCCGCAGCAAATTCTGCGCCACCAGCAGGCGGTATTCCGCCGAGGCGCGCATATCGCTGATCGGCTGGAAATCCTGCGCGAAGGCCGGCACCGCCGCCTCGACCGTCGCCGCCGACCACGGCTTGCCGAGCAGCATCGCCTCGACCGCTTTGGCCCGCTTCGGCGTCGCCGCCATGCCGCCGAAGGCGATCCGCGCCGCGCGCACCACGCCCCCCTCGACCGCGACCCGGAACGCCCCGCAGACCGCCGAAATATCCTCGTCGCGGCGCTTGGAAATCTTGTAGGCGGCGAAAAGCTCACCCTCCGGCAGCGCCGGCACGATCACCTGTTCGACGAACTCGCCCGCTTCCCGATCCTGCACGCCATAGGCGACGAAATAGTCCTCGAGGTCGATCTCACGCCGCCTCTCGCCCCGGCGCAGCACCAGCTTCGCCCCAAGCGCGATGAAAGGCGGCGGCGTGTCGCCGATCGGCGAGCCATTGGCGATATTGCCGCCCACCGTGCCCATATTCCTGACCTGCTGGCCGCCGATCCGGTTCCAGAAGTCCGTAAGCGCCGGAAAGCGCCGCCCCACCGCCTCGGCCGCATCCGCATAGGAAACGCCGGCGCCGATCGTCAGCCCCGCCGCGCCCTCCTCGATCTTCTGCAACTCGGTGAGCCCGCCGATGAAGATCAGCGGCCCGATCGGCCGCATGAATTTGGTGACCCAGAGCCCCACATCCGTCGAGCCCGCCACCACGGTCGCCTCGGGATTTTCGGCATAGATTTCGGCAAAATCGTCGACCGAGGCCGGCACGATGATGCGGTCCGCGCCCGCCCCGACCTCGACCCGCGCCCCGTCGCGCATCGCCCGGAGCCGCGCAATGACCTGCGCCCGTTCCGCCACCAGCCGGTCCCGCTCGACCGACCCATATTGCGAAATGGCCTGCCCGGCGCGGATGATCGGGGCGTAGCCGGTACAGCGGCAGAGATTGCCCTGCAGCGCCGTCTCGATCGCCGCCGTGCCCGGATTCGGCGCCGCCATCCAGAGCCCATAGAGCGACATGACGATCCCCGGCGTGCAGAAGCCGCATTGGCTGCCATGCTCGCTGACCATGGCCTGCTGTACGGGATGCAGCGCCCCGTCCTCGCCCGCCAGATGCTCGACCGTCACCACATGGCAGCCGTCGAGCGAGCCGACGAAGCGGATGCAGGCGGTCACCGATTCATAGACCAGCCCCTCGCCCTTGAGCCGCCCGACCAGCACCGTACAGGCCCCGCAATCGCCCTCGGCGCAGCCTTCCTTGGAGCCGCGCAGCCCCTGGTCGAGGCGCAGGAAATCGAGCAATGTCCGGGTTGCCGAAACCTCGGACAGCTCGACCTCCCGGTCGTTGAGCAGGAAGCGGATGATGTTTCGGACGGCGGTCATGACACCCCCACCCTATCCCTCCCCGCAAGGGGGAGGAAAAACGCGTTGGTACGGCGCTGCCACAAGCACTCCTCCCCCCTTGCGGGGAGGGATGGGGTGGGGGTAGCCACAAGCACGACGCTCACCACTCAGCTCCCCCGATACGTCGAATAGGCATAGGGGCTGACCAGCAGCGGCACGTGGTAATGCGCATCCTCGCTGATCACGAACCTGACCGGCACGGTATCGAGGAACGGCGCGCCCGTCGGCCCGCCGCCGAGCCGGGCGAAATACTGGCCCACATGAAAGATGAGCTCGAACGTCCCCTGCCCCCAGCGGCCGTCGCCCAGCAGCGGCTGGTCGACGCGCCCATCGGCATTGGTTTCGGTGGTCAGCACATGGTGCCCGTGGTCGCCATGCAGCATGACCAGGTCGATGCGCATGCCGACGGCCGGCTTGCCGTGCATGGTGTCGAGGACATGGGTAGTCAGGCGTCCAGAACCTGGCATTTGGCATCCTGCCTGGAAATTATACGGGGCAACGCTGCCCAGCCTTTGCTCTGGCCCGGACTATCGACAAAAATCGCCCTGCTTCCAAGGGGGCGACCCCGATTTTTTACCAACTGGTCGAAATTTACGCCCCTTGCCGGCCAAGCCCGCGCTTTGCATAACAGGTCGCAGCGTTCCCGAGAGAATTCCGCCATGCGCTATCCCCGCAATATGCAAGGCTATGGCCAGAGCGTCCCCTTCGCCAATTGGCCCAGCGGCGCCCATGTCGCCGTGCAGTTCGTGCTCAATTACGAAGAAGGCGGCGAAAACAATATCCTGCATGGCGACGAAGCATCCGAGGCCTTCCTCGTCGATGTGCTCGGTACGGCGCCCTGGCCCGGCCAGCGCCACGCCAATGTCGAATCCATGTACGAATATGGCGCCCGCGCCGGCTTCTGGCGGCTGCACCGCCTGTTCACCCAATACGATATTCCGGTGACGATCTATGGCGTGGCCACCGCCTTCGCCCGTTCGCCCGGCCAGGTGGAAGCCATGCTGGCGGCCGACTGGGAGATCGCGAGCCACGGCTACAAATGGGTGCAGCACAAGGACATGCCGGCCGACGAGGAGCGCCGCCAGATCGCCGAGGCGATCCGCCTCCATGCCATCGCCACCGGCGAGCGCCCGACCGGCTGGTACACCGGCCGCTCCTCCAACAACACCGTCGACCTCGTCTCCGAGGAAGGCGGCTTCGAATATGTCTCCGATACCTATGACGACGACCTGCCCTATTGGCGCGAGCACAAGGGCCGGCCGCAGCTCATCATCCCCTATTCGCTCAGCGCCAACGACATGCGCTTCGTCACCGCGCCGGGCTTCGCCAATGGCGAGGAATATTTCCAGCTCCTCAAGGACTGGTTCGATTGCCTCTATGACGAGGGCATGAACGGCGCGCCCAAGATGATGTCGATCGGGCTGCATTGCCGGCTCATCGGCCAGCCCGGCCGCTTCCAGGGGCTCAAAAAGTTCCTCGATTACATCAAGGGCTTCGACAAGGTCTGGACGCCGCGCCGCATCGACATCGCCCGCCATTGGGCGGCCGAGCACCCCTACAGGCGCCCCGCCCTGATCCCCTCGCAGATGGGCAAGGACGACTTCGTCGCCAAGTTCGGCTCGATCTACGAACACTCGCCCTGGATCGCCGAGCGCGCATGGGAGGGCGAGCTCGGCCCGGCCAACGACAATGCCGTCGGGATGAATTTCGCCCTGCGCTCGGTCTTTCGCAGCGCCACCGAGGCCGAGCAATTGGCGGTGCTGCGCGCCCACCCCGACCTCGCCGGCAAGCTCGCCGCGGCCAAGAAGCTCACCGAAGCCTCCGCCGCCGAGCAGGCCTCGGCCGGCCTCGACGTACTGTCCGACGATGAGCGGGAGAAATTCCTCCACCTCAACGCCGCCTATGTGCAGAAATTCGGCTTCCCCTTTATCATCGCCGTGCGCGACCACACCAGGCCGGAAATCCTGGCAGCGTTCGAGAAGCGCCTCGGCAATTCCTGGGAAACCGAGGTGCTGACCGCCTGCCGCCAGGTCGAGCGCATCGCCCAGTTGCGCCTCGCGGCGCTGTTCGCGGAGACCCCCTAGGCCATGTACCAGCTCTATATCGGCAACAAGACCTATTCCTCCTGGTCGCTGCGCCCCTGGGTGCTGATGAAGGAGCTCGATATTCCCTTCGCCGAAACGCTCGTCCCCTTCTCGCCCACGCGCCACGAGGACTATTTGAAGTTCTCGCCTTCGGGCAAAGTGCCCTGCCTCGACGACGAGGGGACGATCGTCTGGGATTCCCTCGCCATTGCCGAATATCTCGCCGAGCGCTACAGCCGCGTCTGGCCCATCGACCCCGAGGCCCGCGCCTTCGCCCGCAGCGCCGCCGCCGAAATGCACTCCGGCTTTTCCGGGCTGCGCAGCGCCTGCACCATGGTCGTCGGCATCCGCGTCGAATTGAGGGAGATGCCCCCCGCGCTCTTTTCCGACATCGAGCGCATCTCCCGGCTCTGGGCCGATGGCCTCACCCGCTTCGGCGGTCCCTTCCTCGCCGGCAAGCGCTTCACCGCGGCCGACGCCTTCTTCTGCCCCGTCGCCTTCCGCGCCCAGACTTACGGCCTGTTCCGCGACGGTCCCGCCGCCGGCTATGTCGCGCGCCTGCTCGAACTGCCCGCCATGCAGGACTGGTATCGCGCCGCCCTCGCCGAGACCTCGCGCTGGCCCTCCAGCGAGGCCGATGCCGCCAAGGCCGGCACGATCCTCGAGGATTTGCGGGCGGGAGCGTAAGAAAACTGGAGTCCCGCCTTCGCGGGAATGACGAAGTGGAATGGGAATGGCGTCGCGTCTGGCGCAGGGACTCTCCTCGCTCACCTCGTCATTCCCGCAGCCTACTTCGTCGTTCCCGCATTCCACCTCGTCATTCCCGCGAAGGCGGGAATCCAGTTGGAACCGCGCGCCATCTTGGCAATTTCTCCCGCCTCCCGCTAATCTCCTCATGGGAAGTCATCGTGGTGCATTTCGCGAGCGCGCATGTCGATCAAGGCTGCCGTCTACCACCTGACGCACTACAAATATGACCGCCCGGTCATCCTGCAGCCGCAGATCATCAGGCTCCAGCCGGCCCCGAGCTCCCGTACGAAGGTGCTGAGCCATTCCCTGCGCGTCACGCCGGGCAAGCATTTCGTCAACCTGCAGCAGGACCCCTACGGCAATTACCTCGCCCGCTTCGTCTTCCCCGAGCCGGTGACGGAGCTGAAGATCGAAGTCGACCTGATCGCCGACATGACGGTCTATAACCCCTTCGACTTCTTCGTCGAGGAGACGGCCGAGACCACGCCCTTCGCCTACCCCGAAGACCTGCGCGACGACCTTTCCATCTATATGAAGCCGGAGCCCGCCGGGCCGCTGCTGACCGAGTTCCTCGCCGCCATCGACCGTTCGCCGCAGAACACGGTCAACTTCCTCGTCGCGCTCAACCAGAAGGTGCAGCAGGCGATCCGCTACATCGTCCGGCTCGAGCCGGGCGTCTATTCGCCCGAAGAGACGCTGGCCAGCAAGCAGGGCAGCTGCCGCGATTCGAGCTGGCTGCTGGTGCAGGTGCTGCGCCATCTCGGCTTCGCCGCCCGGTTCGTGTCGGGCTATCTCATCCAGCTCAAGCCCGACCTCGTCGCGCTCGACGGGCCGCCCGGCACCGACCACGACTTCACCGACCTGCACGCCTGGTGCGAGGTCTATCTGCCCGGCGCCGGCTGGGTGGGCTTCGATCCGACCTCGGGCCTGTTGACCGGCGAGAGCCATGTGCCCCTCGCCGCCACGCCGCATTACCGGAACGCGGCGCCGATCTCCGGCTATTCGAGCTTCGCCAATGTCGAATTCGATTTCGACATGAAGGTCACGCGCGTCGCCGAGCACCCGCGCATAACAAAGCCCTTCTCGGACGAAAGCTGGGCTCGGCTGGACGCGCTGGGCGCCAGGGTGGACGAGGAACTGACGAGGGGCGACGTCCGCCTGACCATGGGCGGCGAACCGACCTTCGTTTCCATCGACGATTTCGAGAGCGGCGAATGGAACGCCGA
>DASZUI010000231.1:0-9396 GCA_035547675.1 Devosia sp. | reverse complement strand
CCGTCCCCGGCCGCGTCTATACCTCCGAGCCCACCGGCGACATCACCTATGCCCATGTCAATCTCGGCTCGGCCGAGGTGACGGTCAGCGTCGAGCCGCACATCCGCGTAGCGCCGGACGAGCCGGTCTGGCTGGAGTTCGACCAGGCCCGGCTGCACCTCTTCGACGGGGAGACCGAACAGACGCTGGCGGATTGATCCGCAGCGCCGGCGCCTCGACAGGATTCCGGCCTTCGCCGGAATGACGTGGGGGCGGGGCAGGCCGTGCCGCATCTGCCCTCCCCCTTGAGGGGAGGGTGGCGGCAGCCGGGTGGGGGCGGCAACGCGCGCTTGCGTTTGCTGCAAGGTTACCCCCACCCTTGATCCCTCCCCTCAAGGGGGAGGGAGACGAGGCGGCATCTACCTGCCCATATCGAAAGTCAGGTCCAGCCGAATGGCTGGAGGGGGAATCCATGAAGATCAAAGACATCAAGGTCATCGTCTGCTCGCCCGGACGCAATTTCGTCACGGTGAAAATCATCACCGAGGAGGGCCTCTACGGCATCGGCGACGGCACGGTGAACGGCCGCGAGCAGGCGGTCGTGGCCTATCTGGCCGAGCACGTCATCCCGACCCTGATCGGCAAGGACCCGCTGCGCACCGAGGACATCTGGCAATATCTCTACAAGGGCGCCTATTGGCGGCGCGGGCCGATCACCATGGCCGCCATCGCCGCCATCGACATGGCGCTCTGGGACATCAAGGCCAAGGCGGCCAACATGCCGCTCTACCAGCTCCTCGGCGGCCGCTCGCGCGACAGGGTGATGGTCTATAAGCATGTGGGCGGCCTCGATATCCCCGAGGTGGTCGAGGGCGTCGTCAAGCTGCGCGAGCAGGGGCTGGATGCGATCCGCGCCCAGGTCGCCATTCCCGGCCTGCCGCCGATCTATGGCACGGGCCCTTCGACCGATCAGTCGGCGGGCGGCATGATCAAGCCGCTGCCGTCGGAGGAAGTCTGGTCGACGCAAAAATACCTGCCGCTGGTGCCCAAGCTCTTCGAAAAGGTCCGCGACGCCGTCGGCTGGGATGTGCACCTGCTGCACGACGTGCACCATCGCCTGACCCCCATCGAGGCCGCCCGGCTCGGCAAGGATCTGGAGCCCTATCGCCTGTTCTGGCTCGAGGACGCCATTCCCGCCGAGCTGCAGGAGGGCTTCCGCATCATCCGCCAGCACACCACCCAGCCGCTCGCCGTGGGCGAGGTGTTCAACACCATCTTCGACACGACGACGCTGATCTCCGAACAGCTCATCGACTATATCCGCGTCACCTCCGTCCATGCCGGCGGCGTCACGGGGCTGAAGAAGATTTTCGACTTCGCCGCGATCTACCACGTCCGCTCCGCCTGCCACGGGCCGATGGATGTGTCGCCTGTCGCCATGGGCTGCAACATCCATGTCGATACCGCGATCCCCAATTTCGGCATCCAGGAGTTTTCCGGCTACACGGAGGCGACCCACGAGGTCTTCCCCTGCGCCTGGAGCTACGACCGCGGCTATTTGCAGCCCGGCGAAAAGCCCGGCCACGGCGTCGACATCGACGAGGCGCTCGCCGCGAAATACCCCTACAAGCCCGCCTACCTGCCGATAGCGCGGCTCGAAGATGGATCGATGACCAGCTGGTAGGGCCTATGCCACGCGCCTCCCTCCCCCCTGCGGGGAGGGTGGCGGCAGCCGGGTGGGGGTACCCACGCGCGCGGGCGTTTGTGGAAAGAACCCCCACCCGGAGGGAGACGAGGCGGCACCGCCTCGCCCCAACTCCAACGTCATTCCGGCGAAGGCCGGAATCCAGCAACATATGCCGGCGTCTCCGCGTGGACAGCCCCACCCCAACCCGCTATCGTTCTATTTAGAACAGCACCAGTTCTCTATTGAACAACAATAACGCCGCCGAGGAGGAGCAAACATGGCCCTGAGCCACACGCCGGATATCACCCGTCCGCCCAAGGAAATCGTCGCCAAGCTGCAGGCGCTGGGCTGCGCCACCGCCTGCAGCACGCTGCACCATATGGGCGTGAGGGATACCTTCATGCAGGGGCCGGTGACGTGGAAGCCGGGCGTTGCCATCGCCGGCCCGGCCCTGACGCTGCAATTCATGCCCAAGCGCGAGGACCTCTACGGGGAGGGCGAATATAACGACCCGGAAAAACAGCTCCACCGCCATGTGCTCTACCACACCCAGCCCGGCGATATCGTCGTGGTGGATGCGCGCGGCGACATGCGCTCGGGCATTTTCGGCGAGATGATGCTCACCTATTTCAAGGGCCGCGGCGGGGCAGGGGTGGTCATCGACGGCTGCATCCGCGACTATCCGCACGCCCAGACGCTCGATCTCGGCTTCTGGCTGCGCGGCGTGACGCCGAATTTCCACACCCAGACCAGCCTCATGCCCTTCGCCGTCAACACGCCCATCGCCTGCGGTGGCGTCACTGTCATGCCGGGCGACATCATCGTCGCCGATGACGACGGCGCCTGCGTCGTGCCGGCGGGCCTCGCCGAGCAGGTGCTGGAACATGCCGGCACCCATCACGACTGGGAGGATTTCTCCCGCGAGATGCTGCTCAAGGGCGGCTCGCTCCAGGAATATTATCCCCTCTCCGACGCCAAGCGCCCCGAATACGAGGCGTGGCGCAAGACCCACCCAATTAAGTAGCCTCGGGCAGGGTCGGCTCGAGGGTGAATAGCACGCTCCAGGGCTGGAGGGTGTCGCCATCGGCGGCCCCTTCCAGCCAGACCGTTTCGCCGCGCCGGAGATCGTCGACCGGGAGCGGCGCGTCGGTGAGATTGAGGACGGCGCTGAGCCGCCCGCCATTGAGCTCCCAGTCGACACGAACGCCCCTTCCGGCGATCACCTCGTAACGGCCATAGCCGCCGCCCACGCCGCCCAGCAGCGGCACAACAATTTCACGACGTTTCGACAGAAGTTCACGATAAAAGGACAGCCATTCGGCATGCGCCGCCTGCTCCGGCTCGGCCCAGTCGAGCTTGCTCGCGATGAAGGTTTCCTCGTCCATCGGGTGGGGGATTTCTTCAGGAATCAGCTCCTCCGGCACGAAGACCTTGAAGCTCGATCGCCGGTGCTCGCGGATCGGCTCGCGCAGTTCCGGCTCGATATCCGAGACGAACAGGAAAGGTCGCCGGCTGCCCCATTCCTCCCCCATGAACAGCATCGGAATATGTGGTGAAAGCAGGTAAAGCGCGGTCACGGCGCGCAGCTTCCCCTTATCCACCAGCATGCTCAGCCGCTTCCCGAGCGGCCGGTTGCCGACCTGGTCGTGGTTCTGCAGGAAACAAACGAAGGAAATCGGCGGCAAATCGCGGCTCGGCGAGGTTTCCGCGGCCTTTTCGTTCTCATAGGCGAAGCCTTCCGCCAGCGCCTTGCCCAGCAGGTCCGGCCGCTTGCCGTATTTTTCGAAATGCACCGAGCGCTCGCCGAGCAGCACGGCCTCGATCGCATGATGGACGTCGTCGTCCCATTGCGCATCGTAAAGCCCCGGCACGAGATCGACCGTACGGCGCAGCCATTCGGTATCCTTATCCTCGTTCTCCAGGATGAGATGCACGTTGCGGCCGTCCGTCGAGCCCCGGATCAGCAGGGCGAGGTCGTGCAGCATATGGTTGAAGCCCTCGTCCTTGATCTCGTGCACCGCGTCGAGCCTCAGCCCGTCGAAATGATATTCGGTCAGCCAGTAGCGCGCATTGGCGAGGATGAAGTCCCGCACGGTAGGCGAATCCTCGCCGTCGAAATTGATCGCCTGGCCCCAGGGCGTGTGATGCTTGTCGGTGAAGACCGGCGCATAATGGGGCAGGAAATTTCCCTTTGGCCCGAAGTGGTTATAGACCACGTCGAGCAGCACCATCAGGCCGCGTTCATGGGCGCTCGCCACCAGCGTCTTGAGATCGTCCGGCCGGCCATAGGAAGCGTCGGGCGCGAATACCAGCGCGCCGTCATAGCCCCAGTTCCAGCGGCCCGGAAAGTCGTTGACCGGCATCAGTTCAATCGCCGTCACGCCCAGCGAGACGAGATAATCGAGCCGCTCCGTCGCGGCGGCGAAAGTGCCCTCGGGCGTGAACGTGCCGAGATGCAGCTCATAGATCACCGCTTCTTCCCAGGGCCGCCCGATCCAGCCCACATCGGTCCAGGCGAAGCGGCGCGGATCGACGACCTCGCTCGGGCCCAGCACATCTTCCGGCTGGAAGCGAGAGGCCGGGTCGGGCACCTCGGTGCCGTCGTCGAGCACGAAGCGGTAGCGGTCGCCATGGCCGACCCCCTCGACCTCGAGCTCGTACCAGCCCCTGGGCTGCGACTGCATCGGCCGATGAATGCCGTCGGCCTCGAGCTTCAGGAAAACGGCGCTGCGGTGCGGCGCCCAGAGCCTGAAGCGCGTGCCGCGCGTCGTGATCTGGGTGCCGAACCGGGTCTCGGTGAATCGCTGCGTCGGCAGGAAGCCGGCGCTGAAGGATGCCTGATGTAACATTACTCGCCCCAAAACTCGCCGAGCAAAACCCGGGCGCGCGCGACAGGGTTCCGATCTCTCAGGCGATCTGTTCGAGTCCCCTGGTCAGCTCCAGGGCCTGCCGGTCGAACAGCCGCCGATAGATGCCGCCCTTGCGGATGAGCTGGGCATGGTCGCCCTCCTCGACGACCCGGCCATGATCGAAGACCAGCAGGCGGTCGAGCGCCTTCACCGTGGAGAGCCGGTGCGCGATCACGATCGTCGTGCGCCCGGCCATCAGCCGCTCCATCGCCTGCTGGATCAGCAGCTCCGATTCCGAGTCGAGGCTGGACGTCGCCTCGTCGAGGATCAGGATCGGTGCTTCGGCCAGGAATGCACGCGCGATGGCGACGCGCTGCCGCTCGCCGCCCGACAGCTTCACTCCGCGCTCGCCCACCAGCGTCTCATAGCCCTTGGGCAGGGCGGTGATGAACTCGTGCGCGCTCGCCAGCTCTGCCGCCCGCTCGATATCGGCCCGGCTGGCGCCGGGGCGGGCATAGGCGATGTTGTCGGCCAGCGACCGATGGAACAGGATCGGCTCCTGCTGCACGATGGCGATCTGGCCGCGCAGCGACTCCTGCGTCACCTCGCGCACATCGACCCCGTCGATCAGCACGCGTCCGCCCGAAACGTCATAGAGCCGCTGCACCAGCTTGACGAAGGTCGACTTGCCCGAGCCGGAATAGCCGACAAGGCCAACCTTCTCGCCCGGCCGGATAGCGACATTGAGGTCGGTGTAGAGCGCCGTCGCGTGCTTGCCATAGCGGAAATCCACATGGTCGAAGACGATGCCGCCGTCCTTGATGAGGATGGAACGCGCATTCGGCCGGTCCGCCACCCCGAGGGGCTGCTTGTGAATATCGACCAGTTCCTCCATGTCGTTGATCGCCCGCTGCAGATTGCGGATATGGAGGCTCACGTCCCGCAGATAGCCCTGCAGCACGAAGAAGGCCGTCAGCACGAAGGCGATATCGCCCGCCGAGGCCAGGCCGCGATACCAGAACGAAAGGCCGGTGCCGACAATGGCGGCGCGCAACAGGATCAGCATGGTGCCCTGGGCCGAGCCCGCCGCCGTGCCGCGCGTCCAGGTGCGGTGCGTCCGCGACCGCCACTTGGCGGCCACCACGACGATCCGCTTCTGCTCCCGCTCCTCGGCGCCGAAGGCCTTGACCACCGAATTGCAGGAAATGGCGTCCGCCAGCGCGCCGCCCAGGCGCGTATCCCACAGATTGGCCAGGCTCGCCGCCGGCGCGACCCAGCCGACCGCGAGCCCTACCGTGACGGCGATGTAGAGGATGGAGCCGATGCCCGTCACCACCCCGATCAGCGGCCAGAAGAAGCCGAGCATCAGCGTCGTGCCGATGAGCATGGCGACAGTCGGGAAGAGCGCGAGCAGCAAGGTGTCGTTGAGCAGGTCGAGCGCGAACATGCCGCGCGATATCTTGCGCACCGTCGAGCCGGCGAAGCTGTTGGCGTGCCAGTCGGTCGAAAACGCCTGCACATGCCGGAACGCATCGGCCACGACCTCCGACATATTCCTGAGCGTCAGCACGATGATCGCCTGGAAGCCGATCTGCCGCATGGCGACGCTGGTCAGCCCCAGCAGCGTCAGCGCCACGAAAGCGGTGAGCGCCGCCGTGACCGCCTTATTGTCGCCGGCGGCCCCATGGCTCACCGCGTCCACGAGCTGGCCGGAATAATAGGGCGTGACGATATCGGTCAGCGTCGCCAAGAGGAAACAGCCGGCAACAACGGCGGTGCGAACCGGCTGGCGCCGCCAGTGGCCGAAGGTGAAGCCGAGCACGTTGCGGAACGCGTTTCCGCGCAAATCGAGCGTGAAGCGAGCCATGTATCGATCCAGCGGCAGGCGCTGGTCCCGGAAATCATCGAATCGGAAAGCCGCCCCAAAAACGAAACCGGACGATGGCGGCGGATGGAAAGGCCCCGGAGGGCAACGCGGAAAGGCCTAGCGGCGCTTAAATCCGCGCGGGAAGGCGGCGAAGAAATCAGCCATGTGCACCCTCCCGAGTCCGAGTTGCGATTAGGTGTTTATAGCTGGCGGGCCAGGTTTCGCCAAGGGGCGCGCGGTTGAAACTGGATTCCCGCCTTCGCGGGAATGACGTCGGTGGTGTTCGCGGGAATGACGCTGGTGATGTTGCGAGGCGACGCCACGCTCACTTCGTCATTCCCGCGAAGGCGGGAATCCAGTTTAGCTGCCACCGCCGATGCTTTAGGACTCCACCGTAAAGGGAGGACCGAATGGCAGATCTCGACGGCAAGGTCGCGCTGGTCACCGGCACGACCGGCATAGGACGCGCGACGATATTGCGCTTCGCGCGGGGCGGCGCCCGCGTCATGGCGCTCGGTATCGACGAAAAGGGCAACAAGGCGCTGGCCGACGAGACGGCGGCGGCCGGCCTGCCGGTGATCGTGCGCCATTGTGACGTCTCGCTCCCCGTCGAGGTCGAGGCGGCGGTCCGGGCCGCGGTCGACGCCTTTGGCGGCCTCGATGCGATCGTCAATTCCGCGGCGATCCATCCCTATGGCACGGCTGTCGACACCTCGCCGGAAACCTTCGCCCGCGCCATGGCCGTCAATGTCGGCTCCATCCACCTCACCGCCCATTATGGCGTGCCCGAAATGCGCAAGCGCGGCGGCGGGGCGATCGTTTCGGTCTCGAGCGTCCAGGGCCACGCCTCTCAGACGCGCGTGGCCGCCTATGTGGCCACCAAGGGCGCCATCCACGCGCTGACGCGCGCAATGGCCATGGATTTCGCGCCCGACAACATCCGCGTCCTCTCGGTCAGCCCCGGCTCCGTCCGCACGCCCATCCTCGAACTCGCCGCCCACGTCGCCGATGGACCAGATGCCGATGTCGAGGCGGCCTTCCGCCGTTTCGGCGCCTCGCACCCGCTGGGGCGGATCGGCGAGCCGGAGGAAGTCGCCGAACTCATCGCCTTCCTGGCCTCGGACAAGGCGGCCTTCATCACCGGCTCGGACCATCGCATCGACGGCGGCCTGACGGCGGGGCTGTTCTCGATCTGAAGCGGTGCCGTCATCCCAAAGTGGATGAAGCTTGTGCTGCTCATACCAGCCCCGCAATGGTCGAGCATTGTGGAGTCGTGCGCTCCGGTTTAGCTTTCCGGGCATTGAACATGGAGCCCAGCATGGTCACTCGCGGCTTTTTCGGACGGCATCGCGATCCCGAGGATGCGGCGCGCCTGCCGCCCGGCCAGCACCTGACGCATGATTTTCCGGTGCTGTCGGCCGGTCCGACGCCGCGCGTTTCGACCGACCGCTGGACCTTCACGCTCAAGGAAGGGCCGCGTCCCGTCGCGAAATGGAACTGGGAGGAGTTCAACGCCCTGCCACAGACCAGCATGCACCGCGACATCCATTGCGTCACGACCTGGTCCAAGTTCGACACCAATTGGGAAGGCGTGCTGGTCGACGATATTCTGGCGGCCGCGGGCCTGGAGGCCTCGACGCCCTATACGCTCGCCTCGTCCTATGACGGCTACACCACCAATGTGCCCTTCAATGACCTGACCCATGGCCGCGCCATGGTCGCGCTGCGCTATGAAGGCCAGCCGATCACGCCCGAGCATGGCGGCCCGGCGCGCCTGCTGGTTCCCCACCTTTATTTCTGGAAATCCGCCAAATGGATAAACGGCCTGCAATTCACCCAGCGCGACGAGGCCGGCTTCTGGGAGCTGCGCGGCTACCACATGTATGGCGACCCCTGGCGGGAGCAGCGTTTCACAGGTGACTGACCTGACCCCCTCGGCCTTGCCCAAGGCGGCGCCCATCCCCTGGCAGACCGCCACCATTACCGCCATCGAGCACAATACGCCGCGCGTCTCGAGCTTCTGGTTCAGGACGGCGGCGCCGTTCGTCTTCAAGGCCGGCCAGCACGTCGACATCCGGCTGACGGCGCCGGACGGCTACCGCGCCCAGCGCAGCTACTCGATTGCCTCGGCGCCCGAAAGCGGCATGATCGAGCTGACGATCGAGCGGCTGGACGACGGCGAAGTCTCGCCTTTCTTCCATCAGGTCGCCCAGGTCGGCGACGAGATCGAGTTGCGCGGCCCCCTGGGCGGACATTTCGTCTGGACGGTGGAGCAGGGCGGCCCGCTCCTGCTGGTCGCCGGCGGTTCGGGCGTGGTGCCGCTGGTTTCGATGCTGCGCCACCGCGCGGCCCGGAAGTCGAAAGTGCCGGCCCTGCTGTTCTACTCGGCGCGCGTCTGGGACGAGGTGATCTTCCGCGACGAATTGCTGGCCATGCACGACGCCCGGGACGGCTTCGAGCTCGCCTTCGCCATCACGCGCGAACCGCCCCGGCGGCCGCTCGATTTCTCGCGGCGGCTGGACATGCCGATCATTGCCGAGCTGTTGCGCCGGCTGCCGGCCAATCCGGCCATCGCCTACCTCTGCGGCTCCAACCGCTTCGTCGAGCAGGCGGCCCAGGGCCTGATCGATGCCGGCCTGCCGGCGCCGCTGATCAAGACCGAGCGGTATGGGGTGTAGAGCGCTTTTAGGAAAAGTGGTGCCACTTTTCCGGCCTCATGGTGAGCTTGTCGAACCACGAAAGCGCGACAGCTCTAGGCGCTATTTCACCTCGTTGCGCCAGGAATATTGCGGCACATAGCCGAGCATCCGCTTGGCTTTCTCGATCGAGAGCAGCGTGCCGTTCTGCGACACCTGACCCTTCTGCGGCACGTTGGGGAAGACCTCGGCCAGCAGCGACGCATTCGACCGCGACATCACCGTGTCGGCATTGGCGATGATGAACGCCTCGAACCCCTTGAAATCGGCCTCGATGGCGCGCCGAACCGCCTGCGCGCCGTCACGCGCATCGATATA
>DASZUI010000230.1:0-2426 GCA_035547675.1 Devosia sp. | reverse complement strand
TCATCGAGTGACTCCAGTCTTTCAAACTGCTGTGGTTTGATTGCTCGGTGGGCGGGACGTTCCGCTTTCACGCCTGTGGAGTTCGCCTTCGTATGGCGGGCGATCTTGTCCCCAAGAGGGGCAGCGGACATCCCGGTTTTGCTCCAAACCATCCAAAAGACTTAAAATCAAGATCTGGATCTAGGTAGATGAGGAGCGCGCAGCCGCTCGGCCTGGACGCAAGAGCGGTTCCCAAGATGATCCGCTGTCGATGCCCCTGCGCACGTAGCGCTTTCAGCTGGATGTGACGGACGATCTCACGGTAGCTCAAAACCAGATCGTAACCTCCAGCGTCAAACTCGGATCGTAGAATTTCGGCGTCGTAGATGCCTTTACGCCAAAGTGCTCTGAGCAATTTTCCCACGAATAAATGCTCAACGATCGTTTCGCGAAGTACCGAGTACCGGCTATCAGCGTCGTCGACCACCATATCACCACCCTCCCCCGCCGCCGCCACCGCCACCACCGCCCGAGCCGCCGCCGCTGAAGCCGGAGCTCGAGGATTGGGAGGGGACGGAGGCCGCCATGGCGGCGGCCATGCCGCTCGAAATCGAGGAGATATTGCTGGAGAGGCTGTTGCCTTCGGTGATGTCGCGCCCGGAATACCAGGCGGGGCCGTAATAGACGCCGGTCGCGTCCGGCACCTGGCCGGCGGCGAGCGCCGCGTTGAACTTGTCGCTCCAGGGTTTCTCGACGCCCAGCGCAATGGCGAAAGGCAGGATCGCCTCGAAGCGCTTGAGGGTCAGGGGCGGCTCGCCCTCGATGTTGAGCCGGTTCTGCTCGGCGGTCCTGAGGTACATGGCGAAGCCCTCGATCCGGTCCATCAGCTGGCGCCCGGCGGCGGTGGGCGCCTTCATGATGAAGGCGAAGATCAGGCTCACCAGCACGATGAAGCCGGCCGCGATCGCCGGCAGCAGGCTGGGCAGCGGCCCGATGGGCAGGTCGGAAAGCGCCGAAAACGCCCCGCCGCCGAAGACCACCACCCAGACGGCGATGAAGGCGAGGCCGATGACGGAGCGCAGCCCGCCGCCCGACATCAGGCGCTGGATGGCGAGGAAGACCACGGCGACGACGACGCCCGCCACGGCGGCGCCGATGAGCCAGGCGGGGTCGAACACGCGCAGCAGGACCATGACGCCCAGGCACAGGGCAGCGATGAGCACGCCGAGGACGCTCCAGCCGATATTGAGGCGGAACCATTTGCCGCCATTGGGCCGGCTGATCGCCGCCATCATCTCCGCGCGGCGCCGGGCGAGCGCGGCGCCGGTGGAGGTATCGAGCGTGGTGGTGCGATTGCCGCCGAAATAGTCGTAGAGCACCTGCTCGTCCGGGGTCAGCGGCTGGGTGGGCGTCGCGCCCGTGCCGGTTACAACGAGGGACTTGCCCGAATTGTCGACCGTGACCAACCCCTTGACGCCGAGGTTGAAAAGATCGGCGGTCAGGGCGTTCCAGCCATTGCCCTTGAAGCCCATGCGCTCGATCCATTGCGTGGCGGCGGGCGACAGCCCCTCGGGCGGATAGAAGAGCGGGATGACGGTGCCTTTCCTCGGGTCGCGGCCGACGCGGCTCCAGGCGGCGAAGAAATAGCCCAGCACGAGCAGCGCCGCCACCGGCGGCAGGACGATCGCGCGGTGGTCGGAAAGCCAGTCGAGGCCGCCGGCGGCGCCCGAAGGCGGGGAAACGATCCCCTTCTGGAAGGCGGCGGCGAAGGTCAGGCCCTCGAAGCTGCCGAGCTCGCGGCCGGCGGAAAAGCTCGCCATATTGGCGCCGGTGCGCGTCGCCGTGCCCTGATCCTGCGAGCCGGGCCGGCCGACATAGGCAATGACCTTCGAGATGTTCGCGCCCTCGGGCAGCGTCAGCTCGGCGGTCGCCTTGACGATGGGGAAGGCCCAGTAATTGCCGGTGGCGTTCCAGAACAGCTCGTCATGGTCGGGGAAGAAGCGCGCCTGCCGCGACATGGTATAGCGGATGACGTAGCGGTGCGGGCCATAGGAGACATAGCTGTCCGCGTTCCCGATCCGGATGCGCTCGCCATTGGCGATCGCTTCGGTGCCGTATTCGGCCTTCCGGCCGTCCTGCTCGACATCGAGGACATGGAACGCCGCATAGAGGGTCGAGCCATCGGGATTGGTGAGGATGGTCGGGATGTCGCGGAAGATGCCGTGGCGGATCTCGTCGCCCTCGGCATTGACGTCGATGGTCTCGGTGACGTCGAGGGTGCCGGTCTTGTCGAGCACCGCCCTGGTGTCGAAGGAGGTGATCTCCTCGCGCGCCAGGGCGGGCAGAGCGAGGCCCGGCAGAGCGAGGATGAGCAGCGTCAGCAGCGCCGCCAGGGCGCGCAGGGCAAGACGCATGGCGGACCGCCTAGGAGAACTTGACCTGCGGGA
>DASZUI010000229.1:0-3647 GCA_035547675.1 Devosia sp. | reverse complement strand
GCGATGATGGCAGGTGGGCTGCTCGAACAGCCTGATGCCATTGTCCACCGCGCCGGCCTTGGGGTCTTCCGCGCCGTAATAGACCCGCCTCAACCGCGCATGGGCGATGGCGCCGGCGCACATGGCGCAGGGCTCGAGCGTTACATAGAGATCGCAGCCGTCAAGGCGGCCGGTGCCGCGCCGTGCCAGCGCGGCGCGGATCGCCAGCATTTCGGCATGGGCCGTCGGATCGTTCAGCGCCCGCATGCGGTTGCGCTCCGCCGCAAGCACGGTGTCGCCCTCGACAATCACCGCCCCAACCGGCGCCTCGCCGTTTTCGGCGGCGGCTGCAGCAAGCGATAGCGCAAGGTCCATGGGCGAAGGCGTGGTGGGCATGGTGCTTTGTGCTCGGCTAAACGGAGATTCCCGCTTTCGCGGGAATGACGACGTGGCTGTAATTCGGATGACGGGGTGGCCTGGGCACGACCTCTCTACAAATTCGCCGTCGTTCCCAATTTCGCCGTCATTCCCGCGAAAGCGGGAATCCCTGTTCCACGCGATCCGGCGGACGCGATGCCCACCGGCTTATTTGGCCGACTGCAGCGCCTGATAGGCGGCGGTGAAGCCGTTGAAGGAGAGCGGCAGGGTGGACTCCTTGCCCTCGGTCATCTGGAAGCTGATGACGCCCGGCGTCTTGCTGGCGGACATGGCGGCGCGCAGATCGTCGGAAAGCGCGGTGTCGGCGAAGCAGGCGCTGGGCAGGCAGCGTTTATAGCTCAGCGGCACCGGGGCGGCGTCGGCATTGACCTTGAGAGCGGGCGCGACGGGGAGCCAGGCGCCCACCGGCAGCGCGGCGACCAGATGGATGCTGGTGCCGCTGAGGTCGGGGCCGACCGCAACCTGGGCGACGGGCTGCTGCTGGCCGGCGACGCCGATGGCCTGGTCGAGTTCGCAATGCTTGGTGGTCTGGGCCGGCTGGCCCGGCTGGGGCGCCGGCTGGTTGGGCGTATTGACCTGCACGCAGCGCAAGGTCCAGTCGCCATAGACCGCCGTGGTCGATTGCGGCTGCGGGGCGGGGGAGGCGGCCGGCGCGGCAGCTGCCGCGAGCGCCGCTCCGCTCAGCACGAACGGCAGGGCAATGGCGGCGGCGACACGGGCGAACACACGCATGAGCAGGACTCCGATAGCTGTCGCCCTGCTTTAGCCGGGTTCCGCGGCGCCGCAAAATGAAACCTGCATGGCGGGTGTCACGGCCTTCGCCGGAATGACAATGGTAAGCGGGGCGCGGCCCGTGCCACATCTTCCCTCCCCCCTGCGGGGAGGGTGGCGGCAGCCGGGCGGGGGTACAACGCGCGCCGGCGCATGTTGAGAGGTACCCCCACCCTTGATCCCTCCCTTCAGGGAGGGAGACGAGGTCGCAGGCTCATCGCCCTGCCCCACATTTCCGGCAGTCCCCCTCGCCTTTGCGCTATTCTCCGCCCAGGAGAATCGCCCATGCCGATCCGGCAGCTGCCCGAAACGCTCATCAACAAGATTGCCGCCGGCGAGGTGGTCGAGCGGCCGGCGAGCGTGGTCAAGGAGCTGATCGAGAACGCCATCGATGCCGGCGCGCGCCGCATCAGGCTGACCACGGCCGGCGGCGGGCTGTCGCTGATCCGGGTGGAGGACGATGGCGTCGGCATGGACGAGGCCGATCTCCTGCTGTCGGTCGAGCGGCACGCGACGAGCAAGCTCGGCGATGACGGGCTCGACGACATCCGTACGCTCGGCTTCCGTGGCGAGGCGCTGGCCTCGATCGGCGCAGTGAGCGCGTTGTCGGTCGCTTCCCGGCAGGCGGGCGCGGCCGGCGGGCTCAGGATCGCGGTCAATGGCGGGCGCAAGGGGCCGCTCGAGCCGGTGCCGATAAACCGGGGCACGGTGGTCGAGGTGCGCGACCTTTTCGCCAATGTGCCGGCGCGGCGCAAATTCATGAAGACGGAGCGCGCCGAGGCCGGCGCGATCACCGACGTGCTGCGGCGGCTCGCCATGGCCAATCCCGAAGTGCATTTCGTGGCCGAGGGGGCGGACCGCAGCCCGATCAACTGGCCCGGCCGGACCGGCGAAGGGGCGCTCGCCGCCCGGCTGATGCAGGTGATGGGCGAGGATTTCGCCGAAAACGCCGTGCCGCTGGCGATGAGCCGGCACGGCGTGGTCGTCGCCGGCATGGCGGGCCTGCCGACCTATTCGCGCGCCAATTCGCTGAGCCAGTTCTATTTCGTCAATGGCCGCTCGGTGCGCGACAAGGCGCTGCTCGGGGCGGTGCGCGCCGCCTATGCCGATTTCCTGTTTCGCGACCGCTTTCCGGCGATTGCGCTGTTCCTCGCCATCGATCCCGGCGAGGTCGACGTGAACGTCCATCCTGCCAAGGCCGAATTGCGTTTTCGCGACCAGGGGGCGGTGCGCGGGGCGGTGATCCGCGCCATCGGCGAGGCGCTGGCCGCCGCCGGGTTCCGCGCCTCATCGACCGTGGCCGGCGACATCATCGACGCCTTTCGCGCACCTGAAATGACGGCGGCTCGCCCTGCCACGCCGCTGCGCGCGGACACGGCGACTGCCCCCCGAACAGCGGCTTCTCCGGTCGGCTATGGGCTGGCCGAACTCAGCGAGCCGAGCGCCCGCTTCGAGGCCCCTGCCCCGGCCGAAGTGCCGGCGGAATTTCCGCTGGGGGTGGCGCGGGCGCAGATGTTCGACAATTTCATCGTGGCGCAGAACGGGGAGAGCCTGCTGCTGGTCGACCAGCACGCGGCCCATGAGCGGCTGGTCTATGAGCGGTTCAAGGCGCAGCTCGCTTCAGGGCCGGTGGCGAGCCAGGCGCATCTGATCCCGGTCGTCGTGGAGCTGACCGAGGACGATTGTGCCCGGCTGGAGGAGGCCGCGCCTGCCCTGGAACGGCTCGGCCTCTATCTCGACCGCTTCGGGCCCCGCGCCATAGCGGTGCGCGAGACGCCGGCTGTCCTCGGGCAGGCCGATATCGAAGGGCTGGTGCGCGACCTCGCCGACGGGCTTGCCGAATGGGGCGAGGTTTCGGCGGTCAGCGACCGGATGGAGGCGATCATCGGGCGCATGGCCTGCCACGGCTCGGTGCGCTCCGGGCGGCGGCTGCGCGTCGACGAAATGAACGCCCTGCTGCGCGAGATGGAAGCGACGCCCCATTCCGGCCAGTGCATCCATGGCCGGCCCACCTATGTGGAACTCAAGAAGCGCGACATCGAGCGGCTGTTCGGGCGGACGCGGTAAGCGCCTTCCCCCTCCCCCTTGTGGGGAGGGTGGCCCCGAAGGGGTCGGGTGGGGGTGAGCAACAGACGCCGGCGCGCGGGTACCCCCACCCTGCTGCCGCTTCCCTCCCCACAAGGGGGAGGGAGCCGCGCGGCTACGCCAGCGACAAAAAATGCACCCTGGCCGCGCCATAGTCGCGCGCGTGGTCCTCGGCGAAGCCTTCGGGCAGGTCGAGTTCCACCTCGCTCGACTCCTCGAGAACGATCGTTGCGCCCGGCGCGAGCCAGCCGCCGGCCTTGGCTGAAACCAGCGCCCGCTCACCCAGCCCCTTGCCATAGGGCGGATCGAGGAAGACGAGGTCGAAGGGCTTCATGCTGCCCACGGGGCCGAGCTCGGTAGCGTCGCGGCGGAGC
>DASZUI010000228.1:0-10388 GCA_035547675.1 Devosia sp. | reverse complement strand
CCGAGCGCGCGCTGGCGATCGGCCGGGTAGGGGCCCTGCAGCGGCTGGAGCGGACGCCTCGCCAGCCGGCCTTCCTGTCGGTCGAGCGCGGCGGGGATGAAGTCCTTGAGGAAGGTCTTGAGCTCGGCGAAGACCGGCGTGATGTCGGCCATGCGGTTGCCGGGGTCGTATTGCTCCATCAGCGCGTCATAAGGGGCGAGCTCGAGGATGTCGGCGCGGCGGGCGGCCTCCTCGCGCACCAGGGCGACGACGCCGGCGAGCGCCGGGGCGAAGCCCGCCCAATCGTTCTTCGCGCGCAATTCGCGCCAGAGCTGCTCGCAGCGCATGGTCGTCTCGACCTGCCTCTGCACGAAATCGGAGGGCAGGCAGGTGGCGTTGCGATATTGCCGCCTGAGCTCCGCCACGGCGCGGCGCTGCAGCTCGTCCAGCTCCTCGGCCTCGGCCGCCGCCAGCCAGTCGCCGACCTCCCGGGCGGTGAACTGGGCATGCTGCATGCCGGCCAGCGCCGCCACGGCCTCGGCCCGCTTTTCGCCGCCGCCCGGCGGCATGTTCGTCGCCTCGTCGGCATGGAGGATCGACAGCGCGTGATCGAGCGCTTCGAGCTTGTGGCCGAGGGCATCGAGCTTGGCAAAGGACATGGGACACCTGAGCGAATAGTGAGTAGCGAATAGCGAATAGGGGGCGCAGCTATTCGCTGCTCACTATTCGCTATTCGCTTAAAAAGGGAAGGGGCGCGGCAACGGGGTATGCCGCGCCCCTCGACACGCCCGCCGCCTAATGGGGGATGCGACGGACGGATTTCGTACAGGCTGGCGCAGTTGGCGCGCGGCCCATGGTTCGAGGGTCGCGCCGCGCGCGCCTCACCATGAGGTCGGTTTCGCTTCCGCGACTTCATCCTGAGGTGGGACCCCGGATTTTACTCCGGGGTCCCGCGCAGGATGGGTCGCGCGCTTCGCCTAGAAGGGCCGGATGGCGTCCATGACCTGCTGGCCGTAGCGGGGCTGCTGCACATCGGTGATCTGGCCGCGGCCGCCATAGGAGATGCGGGCTTCGGCGATCTTGGAGGAGTCGATGGTGTTGTCGGCCGCGACGTCCTCGGGCCGGACGACGCCGGCGACGATCAGGTCGCGGACCTCGAAATTGATGCGCACTTCCTGATGGCCCTCGATGACGAGATTGCCGTTGTCGAGCACCTGGGTGACGACGGCTGCGACCTGGGTCGAGACCGTTTCCGAGCGATTGACCGAGCCATTGCCCGAATTGGTCATCGACGAATTGGTGTTGACGATCTTGGTGGGATCGACGCCGGCAACGGGCGTATTGGCCGTCGCGGCGCTGAAGATCGAGCCCAGCAGGCCGCCATCGCCGGCGCCATTGGTCGAGGCGCGGGAGGAGGCGGTGGTGTCGGCGATCTGCGCCTTGTCGGCGATGGTCACCTGCACCAGGAGGATATCGCCCACCTTATGCGCCCGCTGGTCCTTGAAGAAGCCATGGGCGTCGTTCGAGAACAGCGAATTGGGCTGATAATAGGCCTGCTCCGGCGGCGGCATGGGCATGGAGACCGGCTGGTAGCCTGGCTGCACAGTAGGATTCTGGATGGCACTGAGCTTGGGCGCCTCGCCGATCGAGGCGAGCTTGTCCATGGTGGCGCAGCCGCCGAGCAGGGCGAGAAGGCCGAGCGTCGCGATGGTTCTGAAGAGGTGCATGGCAGATCCCTAGAGGCCGGCGACGCTGGTGGGCGCGGCGGTGATTTCGACGGCGCCATTGCCACGGGCGACGCCGCGGACGATGCGCTTGCTGGCGGAATTCATGACGGCGACGGGGTCGCCCAGGCTCGCGGCGTTGAGCGCGGTGCCCTTGACGGAGAGCGTCATGGCGCCGGCATGGAGATAGACGGTGACCTGGTCGTTACGGGCGACGACCTGCGGCGGGGCGACGTCGGAGGCCTTGAGCATCATGCCGGCGCGGCTCTGGCGGACCAATTGCTGACCGATGAGCTGGTCGAGGCTCGCCACATTGCCGTTCTGCACCAGCCGCAGCGAGACCGGCTGCATGGTGATGTCGGCCGGCTTGAGGATGGTGCCGGCGGGAAGCGTATTGGCCAGTTCCGGCACCTGGACCATGAAGTCGAGGCGGCCACTGACCTCGAGGGGGCTGTCTATGCCGGCAAGCGCGAAGCGGGCGGTGAAGGTGCCGTTCTCGGCAGCGTAGCGGAGGTCGGTGAGCTGCACGGGATCGGTGACATCGGCCGCCTCGATATCGTCGAGCCGCTGCGCGAAGGTGACGTCGAGGGTGGCGTCGCCGGTAAGCGTTCCCCGGCGCCGGAGCTCGTCGGTCAGCAGGTCGCCGAGCTTCTGCGCATCGACGACCGTACCGCGGCGGGTGACGCGGACGGCCGTGGTTCCGCCATCGTCGAAAGTCGCGAGCCCGGCACGCTGCGCGGCGAGGCGAACGTCGTCGAGCGCAACGGAGCCGGAGGTGCCCGGGGCCGGTGCAAGGAAAAGCGGCTGGGCGGCGAGGTCGCCGGCATCGTCGAACATGTCGCCGACGGTGACGATCTTGTCGGTCACCTCGACCTGGGGCCTGAGGGTGGGAGCGGCGAAGGCGGGACCGCAGGCAAGGAGGCCGAGAATTCCCACGCCGAGGAAATGGAGAAGCTGCTTCATGGCCCGCCTCAGCGCATCTGGGTGGTGGTCTGCAGCATCTCGTCGGCGCCGGTGACCACGCGGGCGTTCATCTCATAGGCGCGCTGGGCGGCGATGAGGTCCGAGATTTCGGTGACCGCGTTGACGTTGGAGTCTTCGAGATAGGACTGCATGATGTTGCCCATGCCATTGGCGTTGGGCGTGCCGATCTGGGCGGGGCCGGAAGCGGGCGTTTCGGTGAACAGGTTGTTGCCCATCGATTCGAGGCCGCCCTTGTTGACGAAGCGGGCGATCTGGAGCTGGCCGAGCTGGGTCGGGGTGGTGTCAGTGCCGAGATTGGCGGTGACGATGCCGTCGGGGCTGACGGCGATGGAATTGGCATTGTCGGGAATGGTGATCCCCGGCTGCACTTCGTAGCCGTCGGCGGTCACGAGCTGGCCGGTGCCGGAACGCTCGAAGGAGCCGTCGCGGGTATAGGCGGTGCGGCCGTCGGGCAGGTTGACCATGAAATAGCCCTCGCCCTGGATGGCCATGTCGAGATCGCCGTCGCTGGCGACGACCGAGCCCTGGCTCATCACGCGGGGGGTGCCGACGATGCGCACGCCCGAGCCCACTTCGACGCCCACCGGCAGTTGCGTGCCCTGGTCGGAGGTGGTGGAGCCGGCGCGGCGGTATTCCTGGTAGAGCAGGTCCTGGAACTCGGCGCGCTGGCGCTTGTAGCCGGTGGTCCGCATATTGGCGATGTTGTTGGAGATGACGTTGACGTTCTGCTCCTGGGCCGCCATGCCGGTGGATGCGATGAAGAGAGCTTGCATCTGAAGGGTCTTTCGTAAGATCGAATCGAGGGCCGCGGTCAGGCGGAGGTGGAGACGGAACCGAGCTTCTGCACGGCGCTGTTGCGCAAATCGTCCTGCTTGCTCATGAGGTCCGCGAGCTGCTCATAGGCGCGCTGCACCCGGATCATGTTGGCCATTTCGGTGACGCCGGAGACGTTGGAGCGCTCGATGCTGCCCTGCACGACATCGGTCGCGGTCGCGGGCGTGGGGTTCGGGCCGTTCCAGAGATTGTGGCCCTCGCGGGTGAGGGATTCGGTGTTGGCGAATTCGACCACCGCCAGGCGCCCCTTGGTGCCCTGCGAGGTGTTGACCGTGCCGTTCTTGAGAATGGTGATGTCGGTGTCGCTGTCGTCGAAGGTGATCGGCGTGCCGGCGTCGGAGAGCACGGGATTGCCGGACAGGTCGACGAGCGTGCCCTGCGCGTTGATGGCGAGCGAGCCGTCCTTGGTGTAGCGATTGCCGGCCGGCGTCTGCACGGTAAGGAAGCCGGGACCGGAGAGCGCGACGTCCAGCGGATTGCCGGTCTGGTCGAGCGGGCCGGTGGTCATGTCGTGGATGGTGGCCCAATCCTGCGTGTAATCGACGGACTGGTTGCCGGCGAAGTCGTTATCGGCGGCACCCGGCATCTGGTACTGCTCGAAGAGCATGTCCTCGGCCTTGAAGCCGGTGGTGTTGATGTTGGCCATGTTGTTGGCCACCACATCCATCTGCCGCTGCAGCGCGATCTGGCGCGAGAGGCTGACAAGCTGCGCGTTTTCCATGCGCGTTCGTCCCCGTTTAGAAAGTCGCCGGAGCTGCCGACCTCCCCAGGCCTTTGGCTCCGCTGGTAACTTTGCAGAAACCATGCCAGAGCGCGGAACCATACATTTCAATGGGTTAGCGGAATTCCGCCGCTAGGCAATTCTGGCCGCGGCACAATCGGCCGGGCAGAATTTGCCGGGTAATGGGGCCGCGGTAACCAAGTGTTAACCATCGGCCCTTTAGCTCAAGGGCGCGGCCGGACTCGCCCGGCCACATGGGGGCTAGACAGGTAAATGGCGGCTGAAGCCGATATCGAAGACGCCGCGGCAGCGACGCCGAAGAAGGGTGGCCGTCGCCGGCTTCTGATCATCGGAAGCGGTGCGCTGCTCGCCGTGGTGGCGGTGGGGGCGGGGCTTTATGTCTTCCTCGGCATCGGCAAGGCGCCGACGGCCGACCTGGCTTCGACGTCCGGCCAGACGATCGCCGTCCCGGCCGCGGCCCAGGATTTCATCTTCAACCTGCCCGAGATGACGGTCAATCTCAACGGCGGCAGCAAGGATGGCGACTCCTTCATGAAGCTGACGGTGGCCCTCGAGGTCGCCGACCAGAAGATGATGACGGACATCCAGCCGCGCATGGCCAAGGTGATCGACGCCTTCCAGGTCTATCTGCGCGAGCTCAGGCCGGCGGACCTCGAAGGCTCGGCGGGCATCTACCGGCTCAAGGAGGAGTTGCTCCGGCGTGTGAACGTGGCCGTCGCGCCCGCGCATGTCGACGGCATCCTGTTCAAAGAAATCCTCGTGCAATAGAGCCGGTCATGCCGACGCCCAATGATGACGACAAGCTGAGCGCCGAATGGGGGCTCGACGACAACACGCCGCTCAACGGGACCTCGCCGGTGCCGCCGGCGGGCGACAGCGATGGCCTGTCGGCCGAATGGGCCGCCATGCTCGCCGGGGAAACGGCGGGCGGCGATGACGGCGCCGACCGGGTGCTGAACCAGGACGAGATCGACAGTCTGCTCGGGTTCGACGCGACGGCGGGCGGCGATGTCGAACTCACCGGCGTGCAGGCGCTGATCAATTCGGCGCTGGTTTCCTACGAACGCCTGCCCATGCTCGAAATCGTCTTCGACCGCGTGGTGCGGCTGGCGACGACGTCGCTCAGGAACTTTACCTCGGACAATGTCGAGGTGGCGCTCGAGACGATCTCCTCGGTACGCTTCGGGGATTATCTCAATTCCATTCCGTTGCCGGCGATCATCAGCGTGATCAAGGCGCAGGAGTGGGAGAATTACGGCCTGCTCACCGTCGATTCGAGCCTCATCTATTCGATGATCGACGTGCTGCTGGGCGGCCGCCGGCAGCCCAATGCGGTGCGCGTCGAAGGGCGGCCCTACACCACGATCGAGATGTCGCTGATGCGGCGCATGATCGAGGTAATCCTCGAGGACATGCGGCGCGCCTTCGAGCCGGTGACCCCGGTGACCTTCGAGATCGAGCGCGTCGAGACCAATCCGCGCTTTGCCGCGATTTCGCGGCCGGCCAATGCGGCGATCCTGATCGAACTCAGGATCGAGATGGACGAACGCGGCGGCAAGGTCGAGATCCTTCTGCCCTACGCGACCATCGAGCCCATCCGCGAGCAGATGCTCCAGATGTATATGGGCGAGAAATTCGGGCGCGACCCGATCTGGGAAGGGCACCTGGCCACCGAAATCTTCGCGGCCGAGGTCGAAATCGAGGCGGTCATGCACGAGGTCGAGCTGCCGCTGTCGCGGGTGCTCGCCATGGAGGCGGGCGAGACGGTCATGTTCGACATGACGCCCTCCGATCCGGTCAAGCTGCGCTGCGGCGATGTCGAGCTGACGCATGGGGTCATGGGCCATATCGGCAAGCATATTTCGGTTCGGGTGGACCGCAAGCTGAACCCGCCCAAGGTGACGATGGCGGCATTCGAAGCCCTCGACGAGCAGCAGACGGAAGGAAAATGATGTTCGGGTTGCCCTTTGGCGTTCTGGTGGAAGGCTCCGTCTCGGTGCTACTCGCCGTTACGATCGGCTATTGCGCCGTGCTCAATACGCGGCTCAAGCGGCTGCAGGCGGACCGCAACGAGCTGCGCGTAATGGTTGCCGACCTCGTGCATGCGACCGACCTCGCCAATGCCGCGGTCAAGGAACTGCAGGACGCCGCCGCCGAGGCGGAGCTGGCGCTCAATGCCCGGCTCGAGGAGGCGGAGCGCTTCGGCGTCGAACTCGCCAACCATGTCTCGGCCGGCCATGAAGTGCTGGAGCGCATCTCCCGGATCACCCAGGTGGCGCAATCGGCGCGGCAGGCCCAGGAGGCCGCCGAGACGGAGATCGATCTCAGCGACGAGCGGCCCGCCCATGTGTCGGGCACCAGCAAGCTGCAATCGGCGCTGCGGCGGCTCGCCGAGCGCGAACGCGAGCGGGATGACGCGGCGTGAAACCCCTGCGCATCGGACCGCCGCGCCTCTTGCCGATCGTGATCTTCGCGTCGTTGGCGCTGCTCGGCTTCAAGGGCATCGGCTTGCTGACGGGCACCGGCTATGTGCTCGACGGCACGGTGGCGGCGCATGCGGCGGAAACGTCGGGCGACACGGCCCCCAGCGTGACGGATGCCGCGCCGCGCACCGAGCCTACCGCGACCGACAGCGCGCCGACGCTGGCGGACAGCACCCCGACCCTGGTGCCGCCACCCGATCCGGCTGCGGCCAAGCCGGCCAGCGCCAAACCGGCGGGCGCCGCGGCGGATGCCACCGACCTCGCGATGCCGCAGACGAGCAATGCCACCGCGGCGGCGGTCGAGGCGGGCGGCGCGGCTGGCGCGGCCGCTCAGACGGCGCAGACGCCGGTCTGTCCGGCCGACGCATCCAACCCGGCCAATGCGGGCAAGATGGATGAGGTCACCAGGGACGCGGCGGCGGCCGTCAACGGCACCCCGCGTGCGAATGTCTCGTCGGCCCCCGCGCCGAAGCCGGGGACCAATTGCGACGCCATGGTCTACAAGACCAATGAGGCGGGCGATCTGGTGCCGCTGATCGGCGACGACGGCTCGCCGCCCAATGCAACCGAGCAGACCATCCTGGCGCGGCTCGGGGAGCGCCGCGCCGAGCTCGACAAGCGCGAAGCCGACCTGCAGATCAGGGAAGCGACGGTCGAGGCGGCCGAAAAGCAGCTGCAGGACCGCACCGATGCGCTCAAGGCGCTGGAGGCCAAGCTGCAGGCACTGGACGATCAGCGCAAGGCGGCGAACGACGCGCAGTTTGCGGGGCTGGTCAAGATGTACGAGACGATGAAGCCGCAGGAGGCGGCGCCGATCTTCGACGGGCTCGACATGGACGTGTTGACCCGGGTCGCCAAGGCCATGGATCCGCGCAAGATGTCGGCGGTGCTGGCCAAGATGAGCACGGCCCGCGCGCAGCAGCTTTCCGCCGCCCTGGCGCAGCCCGTGCCGAGCGTTCTGGCGCAGAATTCGACGGCGGCGATCAACCCCAACGCCCTGCCGCAGATCGTGGGGCACTGACCGATCCGATGGGCTCGATATCGCCCCCCGTAAGGCGATGTTAAGCACGAGCACCTAGTCTCGAAACATTCATCAGGTGCGGTCGGGACTTAGGCGTGGTGGCAAACTCTGGAGCATGGAAGGGCGGCCGTGCCGCCGCTCTCTTGCGGCTGGCCGCCTGTTGCCTGGTTGTGCTGCTGGGACTGGCGCCGGCGGGCGCCCTTGCCGCCGACCGCGCCAAGCTGTTCGCGACCAGCGAAAACGGCTATGGGCGCATCATCCTCGACTTTACCGACCGGATGGACCTGCCGGCCTACACCGTCCATTCCGATAACGGGGTGCTGACGATCTCGTTCGCCGAGCCGGTGGACCTGACCTTGCCGGACGTATCGGCGGCGCTGCCGGACTATGTTTCCGTTGCCAGGATGGACCCGGACGGCCGCGGCGTCCGCTTCGGCCTCAGGACGACGCTGACGCTCGACCATATCGAGGCGGGCGAAAAGCTATTCCTCGATCTGCTGCCGCCAAGCTGGCAGGGCTTGCCGCCGCGGCTGCCGCCGGAGGTGATTTCCGAGCTGGCGGAGCGCGCCAAACACGCCGCGCTCATAGCCGACGAGAAGCGGAAGGCCGAGGAGGCCAAGACGCTGAAGCCGGTCGCGACGCTGCGGGTCGGCCGGAATCCCACCTTCATGCGGGTCGAGGTGCAGTGGAATGTCGATACCGATGGCAAATTCGCCATCGACGGTACGCATGGCAATCTCGACTTCGAGTGGCCGGTGCCCATCGATACCTATCTGCTCAAGACGGGTTTGCCGGACGAGGTGCTCGGGGTCGACAACCAGGTGACCGCCGACGGTTCGCGCCTGGTGTTCCGAACGGCCGAAGGGGTGACGCCGCGATTCTACAAGCTGTCGCCGCGCGACTACATCGTCGATATCGATACGGCCAGCACGGTTCCGGCCAACCCCAATCCGATCGCGGCGGCAACGGCCAAGAAGATCGCGAGTGCCGTGGCGGCGACCGATGGGGCGCCCAAGCTCTCCGGGCCGGTGGCGCTGGCGGACGGCTCGATGCGCTGGGCGGCGCTGGCGCTCTCGCCCTATAATCACAAGCCGGAGCAGCCGGTCACGCCGGTGGCGCGGATGGTGGGCTCGACGGTGCGCATCAGCTTCCCCTTCGACCGGGAAACGGCGGCGGCGGTGTTCCGGCGCGGCGATTCGCTGTGGATGCTGTTCGATACCACGGCGGCAATCAACCAGCCCGACGTGCCGCCGGCACTGGTGCCGCTTTTGAAGAGCTTCACCATCGTGCCGACCGGCGATGCACAGGTGGTGCGGCTCGATCTCGGGACGGACAAGCTGGCGACGCTCGGCTCGGAAGGCCAGGCCTGGGTGTTGTCGATCGGCGACATGCTGCTGGCGCCAACGGCGCCGCTCTCGCTGTCGCGGCGGGCCGACCGGCAGGGATTGTATTCGGTGACCGCCAATCTCGACCGGCCCGGCAAGGTGCACAGCTTCGCCGATCCGGTGGTGGGCGACACGCTGCAGGTCGTCACGTCCTTTCCGCCGGCCCGCGGCATGACGCGCGAGCTCGACTATGTGGACTTCTCGGCGCTGCGGTCGGTGCAGGGTCTGGTGGTGCGGCCCGAGCACAGCGACGTGAAGGTGGCGATCGATGCCGGCATGGCGGTGATCAGCGCGCCCGGAGGCCTGACGGTATCGCCGCCCGACGGCATTCGGCTGGACGCGGCCGGGGCGGCACCGCCGCCCTCGCGCGACGGCTTTCTCGATCTCGCCAGCCTCGAAGACGGCAATCCGATCAGCTTCGGCCAGAAGGTCGAGGCCGGCATTGCCGCCGCCTCCGATACGGATGGCGAGGCCCGGCAGAAGGCGCGGCTCGATCTCGCCAAGCTCTATGTGGCCAATGATTTCGGTCCGGAGGCGATCGGCGTCATCGGGGCGCTGCTGCACGATCTGAAGGGCGACGACATGCGGCGCACGGCGCGCCTCGCCCTGGCGGCGGCCGATGTATCGGCGCACCGGCCGAGCGACGCCCTCGACATCCTCAACGACCAGACCTTCTCGGACGACATCGACGCGCATATGTGGCGCGCCATTGCTGAGACGGACGCCAACAGTTTCGCGAGCGCGCGACGCGACGCCGTCGCCTCCGAAGCGGTCGCGGCAAGCTCTCCGGAATGGGTGCACACGCGCTTCCTGCTCGACGCGGTGCGCGCGAGCCTCGAGACGGGCGACACGGGGGCGGCGGAGCACTTCTACAAGGAGTTCAACTTCTCCGACCTCGATGCCGACCAGGTGACGGAGTTCCAATTGCTGGGCGGCCGTATCGCCGAGGCCGAGGGGCGGACCGACGAGGCGCTCGACACCTACGGCCAGGTGATTGCGGCCGATGTCCGCCCGACCCGGGCGGAGGCGGTCTATCGCACGATCCTGATCCTCGACCGCGAGGGCAAGCTGAACCTGCCCAAGGCCACCGCAACACTTGCCGCCGAAGCGCTGCTCTGGCGCGGCGATTTGCAGGAAGCGCGCATGGATCAGCTGCTCGCGGAGCTCTATTTCCGCACCGGCCAGTATCGCGCCGGCTTCGAGACGGCCAAGTCGGCCGCCATCGCCTTCCCCTCG
>DASZUI010000227.1:0-15260 GCA_035547675.1 Devosia sp. | reverse complement strand
GCCATGCCACGACCTATCGCGGGCTGATCAAGGGCCTCGCCGAGCTGGGGCACGACGTGCTTTTCCTCGAGCGCGACGTCGAATGGTATCGCAGCCATCGCGACCTGGCCGATCCCGCCTACTGCGCCCTCGCCTATTACGAAAGCCTCGGCGAGCTCATCTCGCGCTTCGGCGACAGGCTGCGCCGGGCCGATGCGGTCATTATCGGTTCCTATGTGCCCGAAGGGGTTGATGCGATCGATGCCATCGCGGCGCTGAAACCGCGCCGGCTGTGCTTCTACGACATCGATACGCCCGTGACGCTGGCCAAGCTGCGGGACGGACGGGAGGAATATCTCGCCGCCCGGCAGATTCCGCTGTTCGATCTCTATCTTTCCTTCACCGGCGGTCCGACGCTCGAGCGGCTCGAACGGTATTTCGGCGCGCGGCGTGCGGAAGCCTTCCACTGCTCGGCGGATGCGGACCTCTATTCGCCGATCGGCGGATCGAAGCGCTGGGATCTCGGCTATCTCGGGACCTACAGCCCCGACCGCCAGCCGACGCTCGAACGCCTGCTGCTGGAGCCGGCACGGCGGCTGCCGCGGATGCGCTTCGTCGTCGCAGGGCCGCAATACCCGGCCGGAATCGACTGGCCCGCCAATGTCGAGCGTATCGACCACCTGCCGCCGGCGGAGCATCCCGCCTTCTACAACCGGCAGCGCTTTACCCTCAATGTGACGCGTGCCGACATGATCGCGGCGGGCTGGTCGCCCAGCGTCCGCCTGTTCGAAGCCGCGGCCTGCGCGACGCCGATCATCTCCGATTTCTGGCCCGGGCTTACGGACCTGCTGCCGGACGGCGAGGCGGTGCTCGTTGCGCGCACCCCCGACGACGTCGTGGCAGCGCTCACGGGCATGAGCGAG
This sequence comes from Devosia sp., assembly GCA_035547675.1. Taxonomy (GTDB): domain Bacteria; phylum Pseudomonadota; class Alphaproteobacteria; order Rhizobiales; family Devosiaceae; genus DASZTU01. The sequence continues at coordinate 14,358 of DASZUI010000227.1, read as the reverse complement.
GCCGAGCGCCGCCGTCTCGGCCGCGCCGCCCGTAACCGCATCCTTGCCGGCCATACCGGCAGCGCGCGGGCCCGGCAATTCGTCCGGCTGCTGGAGGACCTTCCGGCAGGCCCGGTCGGTGCCACCAGATCCCGCCTTATCGAAGGAGTGATGGGCTGATGAACGCCATGCCTCCCCAAAGAACCGCAAAGACCGTGGTCGTCGCCGGCGGCGCCGGCTTCATCGGCTCGCATCTCTGCGATGCCCTGCTGGCGCAGGGCAATACGGTGCTCTGCGTCGACAATTTCCTCTCCGGGCGGCGCGACAATGTCGCCCCGCTCGACAACCACCCACGCTACCGGCTGATCGAGCAGGATGTGTGCGAGCCGCTGACGCTGAACGAGAAGGTCGACGAAATCTACAATCTCGCCTGCGCCGCCTCGCCGCCGCGCTACCAGGCGGACCCCATCCACACCATGATGACGAGCGTCATGGGCACGGCCAATCTGCTGGCGCTCGCCGAGCGGAACGGGGCGCGGCTCCTGCAGGCTTCGACCAGCGAGGTCTATGGCGATCCCGAGCAGCATCCCCAGCGGGAGGACTATTGGGGGCACGTCAACTGCACGGGTCCCCGCGCCTGCTATGACGAAGGCAAGCGGGCGGCCGAAACGCTTTGCTTCGACTATGTCCGGGCCGGCCGCGCGGATGTGCGCGTCGCCCGCATCTTCAACACCTATGGGCCGCGAATGCGCCCCGATGACGGGCGGATCGTCTCCAACCTCATCGTGCAGGCGCTCTCGGGCCGACCGCTCACCATCTATGGCACGGGCGAGCAGACGCGCTCCTTCTGCTACGTCTCGGACCTCGTGCGCGGGCTGATGGCGCTGATGACGGCCGAGGACAATCCCGGCGCGCCGGTGAACCTGGGCAATCCCGGCGAGTTCACCATCAGCGAACTGGCCGAGCTCGTGCTCGAACAGCTCGGCACCGACGTTCCCATCCGGCACGAGCCGCTGCCGCAGGACGACCCGCGCCGCAGGCAGCCGGACATTTCCCGCGCGCGGGAACTGCTCGGCTGGGCGCCGGCCGTGTCGCTGCGCGAGGGGCTGGAAGACACGATCGCCTATTTCGCCCAGCAGATGCAGCCGGCGCAGAAGCCCGCCCGGCAGCGTCGCCGGGCCCGCGTTTGAGGGAGGCCGCAATGGGCAGCAAACCAATCCGTATCGGGATCGTGGGCGTCGGCAATTGCGCCTCCTCGCTGGTGCAGGGCCTGACCTATTACCGCGACGCTTCCGGCAATGAGCCGATACCCGGCCTCATGCACACCGATCTCGGCGGCTACCGCGTCGGGGATGTCGAGGTGGTCGCCGCGTTCGACATCAACGCCAGCAAGGTCGGGCGGGACGTGGCCGAGGCGATCTATGCCGAACCGAACAATACGGAGCGCTTTGCCGAGGTAGCCCCGATCGGGGTCAAGGTCTGCCGCGGGCCCACGCTCGACGGCATCGGCAAATATCTCGAGGACGTGCTGGTGGAATCGACCGAGCCGGTCGCCGATGTCGCCGAAGTGCTGCGGCGGAGCGGCGTCGAGGTATTGGTCTCCTACCTGCCGGTGGGCTCGGAGGAAGCAACCAGGTTCTACGCCGAGCAGGCCCTGGCGGCAGGCTGCGGCTTCATCAACTGCATTCCGGTATTCATCGCCAGCCGGCCCGAATGGGCGCGGCGCTTCGAGGCCAAGGGCCTGCCGATCATCGGCGACGACATCAAGAGCCAGGTCGGCGCGACGATCGTCCACCGGGTGCTGGCGAACCTGTTCCGCGAGCGCGGCGTCAAGCTCGACCGCACCTATCAGCTCAATTTCGGCGGCAACACCGATTTCCTGAACATGCTCGAGCGGGAGCGGCTGGAATCCAAGAAGATTTCCAAGACGCGCGCCGTGACCAGCCAGATCGACGTGCCCCTGCCCGCCGATGACGTGCATATCGGGCCCTCCGACCATGTGCCGTGGCTCACCGATCGCAAATGGGCCTATATCCGGCTCGAGGGCACGACCTTCGGCGGCGTGCCGCTCAATGCGGAGGTCAAGCTCGAGGTCTGGGACTCGCCCAATTCGGCAGGCGTGGTGATCGACGCCGTGCGCTGCGCCAAGCTGGCGCTCGACCGGGGCATCGGGGGTGCGCTCACCGGGCCATCGAGCTACTTCATGAAATCGCCGCCGCTGCAGTTCACCGATGCGGAAGCGCGGCTCAGGACGGAGGCCTTCATCGCGGGCGACGACCTGTTGCGGGGGGCGGCGGAGTGACCACCACCTTCTTCCTTCTCCGCCACGCGGCGCACGACAATGTAGGCGGATTCCTGGCCGGACGGTCGCCGGGCATAAGGCTCGGCGAGGACGGCCGCGCGCAGGCTGCCCGGCTGGCCGAGCGCATGCGTCGCGAGAGCTTCGACGCGATCTATTCGAGCCCCCGGGAGCGGTCGGCCGAAACGGCGGCCGCCATCGCGCAGGCCTCCAAGGTGCCGGTCGAGCGCGCCGAGGCGCTGGACGAGATCGATTTCGGCGATTGGAGCGGCAAGGATTTCGACGCGCTCAACGCCGATCCGGCCTGGCGGCGCTGGAACGAGCTGCGCAGCCTGGCGCGCACGCCGGGCGGCGAGACCATGCTCGACGTAGAGCGGCGCGTGTTCGGCTTCATCGAGACGCTGGGCCAGCGCTTTCCCGATGGCGCCGTGGTGCTCGTCAGCCATGCGGATGTGATCCGCGCGGCGGTCGGGCATGTGCTGGGGCTTGCGGTGGATCTGTGGCTCCGCTTCGACATCGATCCCGGCTCGGTCACCACCCTGATCGTGGGCGAATGGGGCGCCCGGGTCATCGCTCTCAACGAGGTGGTGCCGTGAAGCTGGTCATCTTCGGGCTGACCGTCAGCTCCTCCTGGGGCAATGGCCATGCAACGCTCTGGCGCGGGCTGATCGCCGGACTCGCGCGGCGCGGCTGGGACGTGGTGTTCTACGAGCGCGACGTGCCCTATTACGCCGGCGCGCGCGACCTCGACGAGCTGCCCGGCGGCCGACTGGTGCTTTACGCCGACTGGGCGGGGATAGGCGCTGCGGCGCAGCGCGATGTTGCCGATGCCGACGTGGCGCTGGTCAGCTCCTATTGCCCGGACGGCATCGAGGCGGGCCGGCTGGTCTGCGGCGCGGCGCGGCCGCTGCGGGTGTTTTACGACCTCGATACGCCGGTTACCCTGACGCATCTGCAGCAGGGAGAGGCGGTCCCCTATATCGGTCGCGAGGGACTCGCGGGCTATGATCTCGTGCTCAGCTATACGGGGGGCGGCGCGCTCGCGGCGCTGCAAACCGTGCTCGGTGCCAGGCGGGTTGCCCCGCTCTACGGCCATGTGGACCCGGCCGTGCACCGGCCGGGCCGGGCCCGGGCGGCCTTTGCCGGCGACCTCTCCTATATCGGCACCTATGCCGCCGACCGGCAGGCGGGAGTCGAGCGCTTCCTTGTCGGGCCGGCGCGGCAGCAGCCGCAGCGCCGCTTCGTCATCGCCGGCGCGCAATATCCGGCCGATTTCCCATGGACGAGCAATATCCATTTCGTCCGGCACCTGCCGCCCGGGGACCATCCGGACTTCTACGCCTCGTCCCGCCTGACGCTGAACGTTACGCGGCGGGCCATGGCCGATTACGGCTGGTGCCCGTCGGGGCGGCTGTTCGAAGCCGCCGCCTGCGGGGCTGCGATCCTCACCGACACCTGGGACGGGCTCGATCATTTCTTCCAGCTCGGCGGCGATCTTCTGCCGGTGAAGACGACCGCCGACGTGCTTGCCGCACTGGAGCTGTCGGACGCCGAGCTGCGGCGCTTCGGCGAGGCAGCGCGGGAACGCGTGCTTGCCGAGCATACCTCGGACCGCCGCGCCGGCGAGCTCGAGGCGATCCTTTCGGACGCAAGGGCGGGGACAATGCCCGCGGTAGAGGAGGCCTGAATGCTGGGCATCATTCCCGCCGCGGGCCGCGGCAGCCGCATCCAGCCGCTGGGCTTTTCCAAGGAATTGCTGCCGGTCGGCAGCCGGTCGGGCGAACTGGGCGAGCGGCCCTGCGCGGTGAGCGAATATCTGCTGGAGCGGATGGTGGCGGGCGGCGCGGACAAGCTCTGCTTCGTGATCGGGCCCGGCAAGTCGGACATCCTCGAATATTACGCCGCCGGCTACCAGGACGCCGCGAGCGTCTATGTCGTGCAGCCGAGCCCGGCGGGGCTTTGCGATGCCGTGTTCCGGGCGGCGGCGCTGGTCAATGACGAGGAGCCGGTGCTGGTGGGCCTGCCGGATACGGTGTGGTTTCCGGTCGAAGGCTTTACGATGCTGCCCGACGACAGGCTCGCCTTCCTGCTGTTCCCCGTCGACAATCCGCAGCATTTCGACGCCGTGGTGGTCGAGGGCGAGGCGGTTCGGCGCATCGAGGTGAAGCAGGTCAATGCCAGCTCGCACTGGGTCTGGGGCGCCTTCAAGATGCCCGGCCATGTCTTTCACCAACTGCACCAGCTCTGGCTCCGCCCGGACCGGCAGGACGAATATTTCGGCACCCTCATCAATGCGTTCATCGCCGAGGGCGGCAGCGCCGTCGGCATCAAGGCGGGGCAGACCTATGTCGATGTCGGCACGATCGACGGCTACCGCGCCGCACTGGCGCTGCTCGCGGGAACCGGCCGGCGTGCCGAGCCGGCGCCCGCCGAGGTCCGTCAGCTTTCCAGCGTCACGGAGTAGGCCATGTCCCTATCCACCAGCCAGATACGCGAAAAGGTCGAACAGCTCGGCCCCTGGTTCCACAATCTCGACCTCGGCGGCGTGGCCACCGCGCCGGACCATTTTCTTGGCGATTATCCGCGCATCAAATGGAAGCATTTCGCCGATGCGGTGCCCGCCGACCTGACCGGCAAGACGGTGCTCGACATAGGCTGCAATGCCGGATTCTATTCGCTGGAGATGAAGCGCCGCGGGGCGGCCCGCGTGCTGGGCATCGACTTCGACGACACCTATCTGGCGCAGGCCCGCTTCGCCGCCGAGGTCGCGGGCGCCGAAATCGAATTCCGCAAGCTCTCCGTCTATGACGTGGGCGCGCTCGGCGAACGGTTCGACGTCGTGATCTTCATGGGCGTGCTCTACCATCTGCGCCACCCGCTGCTCGCCCTCGACCTGATCCGCGAGCACGTGGCAGGCGACCTGATGCTTTTCCAATCCATGCAGCGCGGCAGCAAGGATGTGGCGCCGGTGGCGGAGAACTATCCCTTCTGGACCTACGATTTGTTCGACGCGCCGGGCTATCCGAAGCTGCACTTCGTCGAGAACCGCTATTCGGACGATCCCACCAATTGGTGGATCCCGAACCGCGCCTGCGTCGAGGCGATGCTGCGCAGCTCGGGTTTCTCGATCGTCTCGCACCCCGAGGAAGAGGTCTATCTCTGCCGCGTGGCGCCTCAGCGCGACGACGCGCATCCGGTCTATCCGATGGGGAGGTCGCTGTGATCGAAGCCGCAATGATCTGGAACGAGCCCAACAACAAATCGCACTGGGACCCGGAAATCGACCCCGATTGGTCGAAATTCGCCGAGATGGCCAAGCTGGCGGCCGAGGCCATCGAAGCGGCCAATCCCGACGTGTTGCGCATGGTGGGGGGCATGTCGCCGATCGACCCGGAATTCCTGCGCCGGCTCGACCGCTTCGGGGTGCTGGACCGGATGAACGTGGTCGCCGTACACGGCTTTCCGCTCGACTGGAACCTCTGGCAGATCGACGAATGGCCGGCCAAGCTCGATGAGGTCCGCGCCGTGACCGACCTGCCGATCTGGGTGACGGAAGTGGGCGCTTCGAGCTTCGGCGCCGAAGAGGTGCAGGCCTGGGGCCTGCGCCGGACGGCCGAACTGCTGCAGGGCCGGGCCGAGCGCATCCACTGGTATTCGCTCTACGACCTGCCGCGCGCCTGGGAGGCGACGACCCGCCACAAGGAGGCGGAGGGTTCGTCCTATTACCGGCATTTCTATATGGGGCTGCTGCGCGAGGACGGCTCTCCCAAGCCCGCGTTGGGCGAATTCCAGCGGCTCGAGCAGCCGCTCGGGCTCATGCAATGGTTCCATTACGAGGACCACCGGCTCGACGATGCCGTGGCGTGGTTCAGGCGGCTGGGGGTCACCAAAGTGCGCACCGGGCTTTCGTGGGCGGACAGCTTCCGGCCCAATGCGCTTGACTGGTTCGACCGCCAGATGGCGGCGCTGGAGGAATTCGACGTTACCGTCACCTTCTGCTTCACGCCCGAGCATCGGGGAATCGCCGCGCACCACACGAGCCCGCCGCAGGACCCCGCCGAATTCGCGGAATTCTGCGCCGGCATGATCCGCCGCTATGCGCCGGCGCCGGCCATGCGCCTCGCGGCCGGAGCCTGAGCCATGGGCGCGGCGTCACGCGCCGGCCTTCCCGTGGCGCTCGCCGGTTTTGCCGGCCTGCTCGAAGATGCCCGGGCGCAAGGCGCGGGCATGATGCTGGTGGTGGCGCACCCGGACGACGAGACGATTGCGCTGGGCGGGCATTTGCCCCGGCTGCGGCAAATGCCGATCGCCTGCCTGACCGATGGCGCGCCGGCCGATCTCCGGGACGCACACGCCCATGGCTTTTCCTCGGCGGCCGATTATGCCGACGCGCGGCGGCGCGAGCTCGAGGCGGCGCTCGGCGTGGCCGGCTATCCGCGCCAGCACCTTATCTTGTTCGGCGTGCCGGACCAGCAGGCGGCGGCGCAACTGGCGCCGCTCGCCCGGCGCCTCGCGGCCCTGATGACGGAGCGGCGGCCGCGCTTTGTGCTGACGCACGCCTATGAGGGCGGGCATCCGGACCATGATGCGGCGGCCTTTGTCGTCGCGGCGGCGGCGGAACTGCTGCGCCGGTCCAGCCTGCCGGCACCGACCATTGTCGAGATGCCGTTCTATCACGCCGGCGCCGGTGGAACCGTCTATCAGCGCTTCATTCCGGTGCCGGACGCGGTCGAGCTGGTGCTGCGGCTGTCGCCCGACGATGCGGTGATCAAGGGAGAGATGCTGGCGTGCCATGCCAGCCAAAGCGGCACGCTGGCGCCGTTCGCCCGCGATACGGAGCGGTTTCGCCTCGCGCCGGCCTATGATTTTCGGACGCTGCCTAATGGCGGGCTGCTGCAATACGAAGCATGGCAGCTCGGGCTCACCGGCGCCGACTGGTTGCGGCTGGCCGCCGATGCTCTCGCCGCGCTGGAGCTGCGCCAATGAGCCTGACGGTGCTCAGCGTCGCTTACCCGCTGGCGCCGGTCGGCCCGGACGCCGTCGGGGGTGCAGAGCAGGTGCTCTCGGCACTGGATCGAGCGTTGGTTGCCGCCGGGCATCGGTCGATCGTGATCGCCTGCCAGGGCTCCCGCGTATCGGGGCGATTGCTGGCGGTCCCGGCCGAGACCGGCCCCCTCGACGATTCCGCCAGGCTGCGCGCCCAGGCGCGGCATCGCGAGGCCATCCGGCTGGCCATGGCGCGCTATCCGGTCGATGTCGTGCATCTGCATGGCATCGACTTCGATACCTATCTGCCGCCGGCCGGGCCGACACTGGTGAGCCTGCATCTGCCGCTCGACTGGTATCCGCCGGCGGCGCTCAGGCCGGCACGCGACGATGTCTGGCTCTGCCCCGTGTCGCGCTCGCAGGCCGGGACGGCACCGCCCGGCGCCGTGCTCCGGCCGCCCATCGCCAACGGCGTCGATGTCGAGCAGTTCGGCGGCACGGCCGCGAAGCGCGGCTTTGCACTGATGCTCGGCCGTATCTGCCCGGAAAAGGCCGTGCACCTCGCCATCGATGCCGCCAAGGCGGCGGGCATGCCGCTGTTCATCGGCGGACAGGTCTATCCCTATGCGGCGCATGAGGCCTATTTCCGCGAGCAGGTGGCGCCGCGGCTCGACGAGCAACGGCGCTTTCTCGGCCCGCTCGACCTGCCGCGCAAGCGCCGGTTCCTGCGCGCGGCGAAGTGCCTGCTGGTGCCGAGCCTCGCGCCGGAGACGAGTTCGCTCGTGGCAATGGAGGCCTTGTCCGCCGGCACGCCGGTCATCGCCTTCCGCAGCGGCGCGCTGCCCGAGATCGTCGAACACGGCCGGACGGGGTATCTGGTAGGCGACGCCGCGGAAATGGCGCGCGCCATGGGCATCGCCGACCGGCTCGATCCCAACGCCTGCCGGGAGGCGGCGCGGCGGCGTTTCTCCATTGCGGCCATGACCGAGGCCTATTTCGACGCCTATCGGGCGGTGGCAGGCCTGGGGAACAGCCATATGCGGAGCGCCTCGTGACGGTTACGACGCGCCTCATCGACAGTGCCGAGGAGCTGGCGGCGCTCGAGCCGCAATGGTGGGCGCTGTGGCGCGACGCGCCCCAGGCTACGCCGTTCCAGAGCCCGGCCTGGCTGCTCCCCTGGTGGCGCGCTTTTGCACCGGGCAGGCTGACGACGATTGCCGCCTGGCGTGACGGCGAGCTGGCGGGGATCGCGCCATTCTACCTTGAGGAGGGCGCCCTTGGCCGGCGTCTGCTGCCGCTCGGCATCGGCATCAGCGACTATCTCGACGTGCTGCTGCGGCCGGAAGACGTCGAAGCCGCCTCGGCCCTCGCCGATGAGCTGGCCGCCGTCGACGGATGGGATTCGATCGAGCTGGAGGAACTGGCACCCGGGGCGGCGGGGCGCGCCCTGCCCTGTCCCGATGGCTGCGTCGAAGAGGCCTGCGGACAAAGCGCCTGCCCGGGGCTCGGCATCGGACGCGAGGTGGACGCCAGCGGCCTGCCTTTCGAGGTGAGCGGCAAGAGGCGACAGAGCTACCGGCGCAAGCTGCGCGCCGCCGAAGCGCATCCGCCGGTCGAGATCGCGGGCGCCGATCCCGAGCGCTTTATCGAAGCGCTCGCGGCGCTGCATGGCGCACGCTGGCGGCAGAAGGGCGAGAGCGGGGTGCTGGCCGATCCGCGCGTACTGGCTTTCCAGCGCGAGGCGCTGCCGCGGCTGGTGGAACACGGGCTCGCGCAGCTGACGACGATGTGCCTCGGCGGGCGGCTGGCGGGAGCGCTCTATTGGTTCGCCTGGCGCGACCGGGCGGCGACTTATATCAGCGGCTTCGATCCGGATTTCGCCGAGGAAAGCCCGCTCACCGTGCTCGTTGGCGAGCTGTTCCGCAGGGCGAGCGCGGCGGGCCTGCGCGATGTGAGCTTCCTGCGCGGGCGCGAGCCGTACAAATACCACTGGGGCGCGACCGACCGCTGGAACCAGCGCCGGTCGTTCCGGCGTGTGGCGTGAGCATGGAACCCGCGCCTCCGCCGGGGATCGCGCTGATCCGCCTCGCCGTGGCGGCGAGCGATCCCGCCATGTTTCGCGCGCGGCTCGTCGAACTGGCCGAGGACGATCCCGTGCGCCTGCTGGCGGCGGCGCATCCGGACTGCTGGGAAATGGTGCGCGGCATCCTCGCGACGATGGATCACAGCGCGAGGTGGGCTACGCCGGCCGGCCACGTCAGGCAGGTCGCCCAAATGTTCGACCGCGCGGCGCGGCTTTCGCCGGAAGCGAGCGTCGCGCTTTATACCCTGGGCGATGCCGATGCGCTGGGGCGCGCAACGAGCGAAATCACGCAATGGCTGGACGCGCATCGTCTGCTCGACCGCGCGCGGGTGCTCGATATCGGCTGCGGCATCGGCCGCCTGGAGCTGTCGCTGGCCGGCCGCGTCGAGCGGATCACGGGCATAGACGTTTCCCGCGTGATGGTGGCGGAGGCGCAGCGCCGCTGCGCGGGCATTTCAACCATCGTTTTCGCCGAAACCTCGGGAACCGATCTCGCTGCCTTCGCCGACGGCAGCGTGGACCTGGTCACGGCCGTCGACAGCTTTCCCTATATCGTCGCGGCGGGCGGCGGGCTTGCCGGGCGCATGGTCGGAGAGGCCGCGCGGGTGCTCGTTCCAGGCGGGCACCTCGCCATCCTGAACTACGCCTATGAGGGCGGGCCGGAGCAGCAGACCGAAGAGCTGGCGGGCCATGGCCGCCGTGCCGGCCTGGCGCCAGTTTCCATGGGCGAACAGCCGTTCCGGCACTGGGACGGCCGCGCCTTTCTGCTGCGCAAAGATTAGAGCCGGCCAGCCAGCCTGTCGCGATAGAAGCCGGCGCGGGCCTGGAGCCTGACCTGCTCCTCCGGCACACCGGCGTGCGCCGCGGCGGCCATGGTGTAGTAGCCGAGCTGGAAAGCCGGATAGCAATTATCGAAGAAGGCGAGCAGCGCCGGGTCCACCTCGACACCCTGGTGGCGCAGGCGGCTCAGCAGCTCGCCCCGCTCGGCTTCGGAAAGCGCCAGCTCGACCGCCGCGCCGGCCACATCCCAGGCGATGTCCTGGCAGCCGATGAGGTCGTGCGCGGCGCAATGGTCGACGGCGTCGGTCTTCAGCAGGCGGCCGTCGCTGGCCACCAGCCATTCCCACGCATGGAGCCGGTTGTCGGTCATGACCCGCCGGCCCGCATAAGCGGGGCGCAATGCCGCCAGCCGCTCAAGGGCCGGTGCGGCGGCCGGGCCCAGGCCTTCCAGGCCGTTGACGCGCAGCATTTCGGCGAGTTCGTCGATCGTGGCCCCGGTTTCCGGGCCGGCCGGCAGGTGCCGGGCGCGGAAGCCGAGATAGTCGGCGAGGCGCGCGATCAGTTCGGTTCGGGAGAACCGGCTTTCGCCGAGCGGCGTACCCTCCACCCATTCGGCGAGGAGGAAACCGTGCCGGAAGGCGAGCATCGGCGGCGTGAAGCCGGCCGCCCCCAATGCCTCGGCGCGGCTTGCCGCTTCACGCCCGGAGCGGCCGAGCCCGACGAATTTCAGAAGACAGGCGCCGCGTGCGGTGTGGAGGCGGAATTTCAACCGTTCCTGCTGCAGATGGGCGGGTGGCTCACCGTCGCGCCACGCCGCCAGCCGCCGCCAGCCACCGCCCGAGATATCCTCCAGCGGCGCGACTGCGGCGCCGGCGACATCGGCAAACCAGGTGTCCAGCCGCGGGAGCGGCGAAGACGGGGCGAGGAACAATTCCTCGAAACCGACCACATGGCGCCGCAGCCTGTGCCACCGCGCGAGATTTGCCGGCGACGCTTCCGCCCCCGGCTCGCCGCCGTGGCTGGGAAAGAGGTGAATGCGCGCCTCGCTCACCTCCATGGCGGCCAGTTCGTCGGCCACGGCAGCGAAGGAGCTGCCGGAGAGGCCCGGCCCTTCATCGGCAATGGCAACCGGCCCCGAGGCCGGGCCGAGCCGGATCCGATAGGCCGGATCGAGGCTCAGCCGCCGCTGGAAGGGATGACCGACCGGCCGGACGCTCAGCAATTCGCGCGAACCGCTCGCCGCTGCAAGCAGGGCCGCGAGACCCAGCCCGATGCTGCGGATGCCGATGATGGCGGCCGGCGGCGCGGGCAATTGGCGCGCCGCGAGCAGATAGGCCTCCGGATAGAGCGCATAGAAGGCATAGCCCTCCGCCCGCTTGCAGCGTACGGCCGCAGGCAGGTCGAGCGCCGCCAATCGATCGCGGGCGCCGGCCAGGTCCTGCGGATCGGCGCAGCCCGCCACGATCCGGGCCGCCGCCAGCACGAGCGCGGTCGCGGCCTGTCGCAGCGGCGAGTCCCGATCTTCGCCCGATATCGCAAATTCCTGGTCGATGAGGCCCTGGGCGAGCGCAGCCGCATCGACGAAACATTCGGCGGCGAGCCAGCCCTGCTGCGGCGGGGGCATATCGGCGGCCAGCCGGCCCTGCCGTACGATCTCATCGAGGCGGGTTCGGACCTCGACCGTATCTACGGCATCTCCAAAAACCAGCATGGCGGATCCAGCCTGCCGCCGGCGCCCTCGCCGGCCCTCAAGACAACGTTCAAGTTCGGCTTCGGTGCGCAGTTCTATCGAGATTGTTAAGGCTTGAGTCAGGCTGGCCGGGTAAAGGTCTGCGCGGGCTACGTACAAACACTGGTCTTGAATTGGATCTGCGCCTGGAGCGGCGGCTTGCGCCGCGTCGGAATACGTCCATCGAAGCTTCGATCGCCTATCGGGGCGGCGGTCCGTTCAGGACCTGCATCATCAGGAATGTGTCGGATACGGGCGCCAAGATCGAGGTCGCCTCGGTGGCCGGCATCCCGGATACTTTCGACCTGCTGGTCCCGGGCCACCGTCCGCAGCCCTGCCGCGTCGTGTGGCGCGCCCTCAAGGAACTCGGCCTGCAATATCTCGGCGACTGAGCCGCAGCCTAGAGCATTTCACGTTCTGATTGCATCAGAACGTGAGCTCTAAGTTCTTGAGTTGTCGCGTTTTCGAACCGGAAAAGCGGAACTGCCTTAACGCTCTAACTGAAGCGGCGCACGAGGTCGGTGGCGAGGGCAAAGCGTTCCTTCAGGCGCTTTACGCGGTCCTTGCGATCGGCGCGGGGTTTTGCGGCGGTTGCGAAGCTGGCCCCCGAAACCCTCATGCCGAGCGCCTGCTGGGCGATGCGGAAGGCGCCGAAGGCGGTGGCGGAGACGGGGTCGGCGGCGACCTCGATGGGGGTGCCGATGATGTCGGCGATGATCCGGCACCAGACCGGGCTCAGCGCTCCGCCGCCCGACAGCGTCACCCTGCCCCCGGTGCCGCCCATGATCCGCAGATTGGCGTCGATCGCCAGCGCCACGCCCTCCAGCACGGCATAATAGAGTTCGCCCGGGCCGTCCGCCGGGTCGAGCCCCAGGAAGGCGCCGCGCACCTCGAGGTCGAGGAAGGGCGACCGCTCGCCCGTGAGGTAGGGCAGGAACAGGGCATCCCCTGGCGCTAGGTCCGCCTGCCCGGCCAATTGCTCCGCGGCCGCGAGGTCCAGCCCCAGGGCACCGCGCGCCCAACTGGCGGCGGCGCCGGCCGACAGGATCGGCGCGATCTCGACGACATCGCCGCTCACAGGATGAGGCAGGCGGTAAAGGGGCGAGGCATTGTCGAGCACGGCATTTTCGGCGATGCGCGCCACCCAGCCGCTGGTGCCCACATAAAGGCTCGCGTCACCCGGGTGGTCGGCCCCGCCGCCCATGGCGGCAGCCCCCGCATCTCCGCAGCCATTGACCACCGGCGTGCCGGACGGCAGGCCAAGTTCAGCCGCAACGCGCGCCCCCAGATGGCCGACGATTGCGGTGGCCGGACGGATCGCGGGCAATCTGCCGCGTTCGATGCCCGCGATGGCGAGCAGCGGGGCCGACCAGTCGCGGGTTGCGATGTCCATAAGGCCGGTGGTGGCGGCGCAGATCGGGTCGGTCGTCGCCTCGCCGGTCAGCTTCAAGGCGATGAAATCGCGCGCGCCCGGCAGGAAGCAGCGCGCGGCGGCATAGCGCGTCGGGTCCTCGTTCCTGAGCCACATCAGCTTGAAGCCGGTCATCAGCGGCTCGGGGGCATTGCCGCAGATGCGCGCGGCATCGGCCGCCTCCAGCCGGTTGCGCGCCCGGGCGAGGAAGGGTGCACCGCACCCGTCGGGGTAGAGAATGGCGTCGCCGATCGGCTCGCCATCGGCGTCCACCGGAATGAGATTTTCCATCATGCCGGTGAGCACGACGGCAGCGATTCCGGCGGGCTTCAGCGCGTTGACGGCGGCGACGACCGCCCACCACCATTCGTTGGGCGGATGCCGCTCGGCCGACGCCCCGGCACCATAGGCCGCTTCGGTGGCGGCGAGGCGCGACCCGTGCGGGTCGAATATTACGGCCTTCAGCGCCGAGCTGCCGACGTCGAGTACCAGTATGTTGGGTTCGCCGTTGCCGGTCATTGTCCCTGCTCGAATTGACCTGCGCCGGGTAATAGAAGCGCACGATATTTGCGTTGCCGTCCAGAGGCCGCAACAGGAACTTGCCCGTTGTCCGGGTGGGGACGTAAGTGTCCGGCGCTGCGTTGCGGATCGAGGAACTCGCATGGCCAGGACGGCATGGATCATAGGTGGCGGCTCGGGAATCGGCCGTGCGCTGGCCCAAAGGCTGGCCGCGCGCGAGGGTTTTACCGTGGCCATTTCTGGCCGGCGCGCGGAAAAGCTCGCCGAAACCGCCGGGGACAATCCGGCGATCCGGCCCTATCCGCTCGACATCACCGATGCGAGCGCAACCGAAACGTGCCTGGCCCAAATTCTGGCCGATCTCGGCGGCATCGACCTTCTGGTCTATGGCGCCGTCGCCCCGGTCAGGATGCCGGTCGGGGAATACAGCCTTGCCGATTTCCACAAGGCCTTCGAGGCGAACTATTTCGGCTTCGTGCATCTCGCCGGGTCGCTGGTCGAGCCGATGACGGCCCGCGGCGGCGGGCAGATCGCGGTGATCGGATCGCTCGCCGGTTATTATGGACTGCCGA
>DASZUI010000226.1:0-2618 GCA_035547675.1 Devosia sp. | reverse complement strand
ATGGCGCTGCGCTATTCCTTCGGCATGGTGGATTTGGCCGATCGGGTCGAGAAGGCGATCGCCGACGTGCTCGCCGACGGCCTCAGGACCGCCGACATCGCCCAGCCCAACCACAAGACCATCGGCACCGCCGAAATGGGTGGCGCGATCCTGGCGAGGTTGGGGTAGGTTCCTGCCAGAGGGCATTGGACGTTGCGGCGCGGCCCCCTCCCCCCTTGCGGGGAGGGTGGCGGCAGCCGGGTGGGGGTGCGTAACGCGCGCCGGCGCTTGCTGAGAGAACCCCCACCCCTGTCCCCTCCCCGCAAGGGGGAGGGAGACGAGGCGGCACCACCTCCACTTCGTCATTCCGGCGAAGGCCGGAATCCATGATGCGCGCCATACGCCACCAGGGAGGGCAAGATGAGCAACGACTGGACCACTGTCCTCGGCAAAGCGGTCGGCCATGCCGCCGCCTACCGCGAGTCGCTGCCGACCCGCCCGCACGCCCCGCGTCTCGGCTATCATGAGATGCGCGAGCGCCTCGGCGCGCCGCTGCCCGAAACCGGCACCGAGCCCGCCGCCATCATCGACGAGCTGGCGGAACTCTGCGATCCCGGGCTGATGTCGATCACCGGCCCGCGCTTTTTCGGCTGGGTCATGGGCTCCTCCGCCCTGCCGGGCGTGGCGGCGGATGTGCTGGTCTCCGCCTGGGGCCAGAACAACGGCTACCAGACCCCGACGCCCGCCATGGCGGCACTGGAGGAAGTGGTCGAGCGCTGGCTCACCGACATTCTCGATCTGCCGCGCGAATCCAGCATCGGCTTCTCGACCGGCGCGACGGTCGCCAACGCCATCTGCCTCGCCGCCGCGCGCACCCGCGTGCTGCTCGATCATGGCTGGGACCCGGATGCCGACGGCCTCTTCGGCGCGCCGCCCGTCGAGGTGCTGATCGGGGCGGATGCCCATTCGTCCGTCTTTTCGGCCCTGCAGCTCATCGGCTTCGGCTACAACCGCGTGACCCGCGTGCCGACCGACGACCAGGGCCGCATGTCCGTCGCCGCGCTGCGCGGGATGCTGGGAGCAGACCAGCATCCCCGCATCGTCATCGCCCAGGCGGGGCAGATCAATACCGGCGCCTTCGACGATTTCGCCGGGATCGTAGAAGCCGCCGGGACCGTCGGCGCCTGGGTCCATGTCGATGGCGCTTTCGGCCTCTGGGCCCGCAGCGCGCCCGGGTTAAAGCACCTGACCGCCGGCATCGAGGGCGCCCATTCCTGGGTGACGGATGGCCATAAATGGCTGCAGGCGCCCTACGACACCGGCTTCGCCATCGTCCGCGACCGCGAGGCGCATCAGCGCTCGATGAACAATTGGGCGAGCTACCTGCCCGTCGTCGCGCAAGGCGACCGCGTGCCCTCCGCCTTCGTGCCCGAACTCTCCCGCCGCGCCCGCGCCACGCCCGTCTGGGCCATGCTCAAATCGCTCGGGCGGCAGGGCGTCGCCGAACTGGTCGAGCGCAATTGCGCCGAAGCGCACCGCTTCGCCGAACGCCTCGCCGCCGAGCCGGGCATTTCGGTGCTCAATGACGTGGTGCTCAACCAGGTCATCGTCGAATTCGGCGAGGGCGATGCGGCGGCGTGCAAGGCCGCGACCGAAGCCGTAATCGCGGCCGTGCAGCAGGACGGCACAATGTTCGCCGCCGGCGCCGGCTGGCGCGGCCACTGGGTGCTGCGGCTGTCGGTGAGCTCCGCCGCCACGACGATGGGAGATATCGACCAGTCGGCGGACGCCATCATCGCCGCCTGGCGCAAGGTGCGGAACCGATAAACGATGATCCCGCCAGCCATTCGGCTGGACTGAACTTTCGAAGCGGGCAGGTAGGACGCGGCCTCGTCTCCCTCCCCCTTGAGGGGCTTTGGAGCGACCCGAAGGGACAAATCGATCCGGTGGATCGATTTGAGCGGAGGAGGCCTCGGCAGAGGCAGGGGATCAAGGGTGGGGGTGCCTTGCAGCGAACACCAGCGCGCGTTGCATACCCCCACCCGGCTGCCGCCACCCTCCCCTCAAGGGGGAGGGGCGCTGTAGCCGCCGTACCTGCCCACATCGAAGGTCGGTCCAGCCGAATGGCTGGCTTGACTCTCGGCCCCCATCCCTCTATCCACGCCCGAAATCCGTCAGGCCAGACCTGATCCGCCGCCCGGGACCCGCAAAGGTATAAAGAGATCCCGGAGGCCAACACCCGACAGCGCGATGCGCCCTCGGGTGTCGTTGGTGTTTGGCGGTTTGACGGAGCGTTCCCAGAAAAAGTGGCCTTCCGCTTTTTCGGTCTGGAACGCGACAAAGGGAGGCGTTCCCAGAAAAAGTGGTCTTCCACTTTTTCGGTTCGGGAAGGCGACAAACAGAAGCGACGACCCCATATCCCGGTGACCAGCCGGGAAAGGAAGAACAATGTTCGAGAGCCTCAGCGATCGCCTGGGTAAAATCTTCGATGGCCTGCGCGGCCGCGGCGCGCTGAGCGAGGCGGATGTCGATGCGGCGCTGCGCGAGGTCCGCCGCGCGCTGATCGAGGCCGACGTTTCGCTGGAAGTGGTGCGCGCCTTTGTCGAGCAGGTGCGCGGGCGCGCCGTCGGCGCCGAGGT
>DASZUI010000225.1:0-14590 GCA_035547675.1 Devosia sp. | reverse complement strand
ATTCTGCGTGACCGAGTTCGTCTTCCGCAGCGACAGCTATCTGCGCAGTCTCGATGCCGAGGTGGTCGAGGTCACGCCCGAGGGCGTCGTTCTCGACCGGACCATCTTCTATGCCACCTCCGGCGGCCAGCCCGGCGACCGGGGCGTGCTGCGGCGGCGCGATGGCGGGGAGATCGCCGTCGAGACGGCAATCCATCCCGATGGCGACAAAACGCGCATCGTGCATGTGCCGGCCGCGGGTGCAATCCCGCTGGCGCCCGGCGAGCGGGTCACCGGCACGATCGACTGGGAGCGGCGCTACCGGCTGATGCGTATGCACACCGCGCTCCACCTGCTGTCGGTGGTGCTGCCCTTTCCGGTGACCGGCGGTTCGGTCGGCGAAGACAAGGGGCGGCTCGATTTCGACATGCCGGAGGCACCTTCCGACCTCGAGGCCATCGAGGCGCGTCTGAACCGGATGGTCGAGGAGGACCATGCGGTCACCGCCGAATGGATCACGGACGAGGAGATGGCGGCCAATCCGGGGCTCATTAAGACCATGAAGGTCAAGCCCCCGATGGGCCAGGGCCGTGTGCGGCTGATACGGATAGGATCGGTGGATTTGCAGCCCTGCGGCGGCACCCATGTCGCCTCGACGGCGGAAATCGGCGCGCTGAGGCTCGGCAAGATCGAGAAGAAAGGCGCGCAGAACCGGAGGGTCAACCTGCTCTTCGCCGACTAGAGCGTTTTCAGGAAAAGTGGTTCCACTTTTCCGGTTCGAAAACGCGATGACTCAAGAACTTAGAGCTCACGTTCTGATGCAATCAGAACGTGAAATGCTCTAGCCCCCTACTCTATCGGCGGTGCAAAGAGCAGGCCGCCGCGCGTCCAGAGTGCGTTCTGCCCGCGCAGCATGGGAACGCCCGTATCGGGGCCGAAATTGCGGTCGAAGATCTCGCCGTAATTGCCGACGGCCGTGATGATGTTCTTCATGAAGTCCGGCGACAGCCCGAGGCTCGCGCCGAAGCGGCCCTCCAGTCCCAGCATGCGCCGGATTTCGGGGGTCTTGGTCGCGGTCAGCGAATTCGCGTTATCGGCGGTGACGCCGTCCTCCTCCGCATCGATCAGCGTATAGAGCGTCCACTTGACGATGTTGAACCATTGATCGTCGCCGGCGCGCACCACCGGCCCGAAGGAATCCTTGGAGATGCGCTCGGGCAGAATGACATTGGTCGCCGGGTCGGGCAGCGCGCGTCGCATGGCGTAGAGCCAGCTCGCATTGGCCGACACGGCGTCGCAGAGCCCGGCGCGATAGGCGACGGTCAGGTCCTCGCGATCCTCGTAGAGCACCTCCGTATACGCCGCCTGGTTCTGGAAGAAGAAGTCCCGCACATTGAGCACCTCGTCGCCGCCGTCGAGCACGCAGACGCGGACCTTGTTCAGCTCATAGGCCGAGACGACGTTGAGCGATTGCGGCACGAGGAAACCCTGGCCGTCGAAAAAGGAGGCGCCGACATAGCTCGCGCCATAGCCGCTGTCGCGCCGCATGGTCCAGGCAGCGTCGCGCGCCAGCAGGTCCACGGCCCCGGTCTGCAGCAGGGCGAAGCGCGAGGTGCCGTTGAGCGGCACGAAGCTGACCTTGTCGGGATCGCCGAACACTGCCGCGGCGACCGCGCGGCAGAAATCGACATCGAAGCCGGACCAGCGCTGGTCCGAATTGAGCTGGGCGAAGCCGGGCAGCGGATCGGTCGCCCCGCAGAGCAAGGTGCCTCGCGCCCGCACCTTGTCCAGGGTCGCGGCGGACGCCCCTGCGGTTGCAAGAGCGAGGAAGGCAAATATGGCCGCAAGGTTGAGCAGGAGGCGCATGATCGGCATCAGCGCACCGGCGGCGAATATTGGATGCCGCCCTTGTTCCAGAGCGCGTTGAGGCCGCGAGGCAGCTTCAGCGGGGTGCTCTCCCCGACATTGCGGTCGTAGAGGTCGGCATAATTACCTACGGCCTTGATCACCTGATAGGCCCAATCCTTGTTGAGGCCGATCTCGGTGCCGAAATCTCCTTCCACCCCGAGCAGCCGGCGAATGGAGATATTGTCCGAGCCGAGCATCTCGTCGACATTGCTTTGCGTGACGCCCAGCTCCTCGGCATCGAGCAGGCTGAAGAAGGTCCAGCGCGCCAGATCGAACCAGCGATCGTCGCCCGAGGCGACGGCGATCGACAGCGGTTCCTTGTCGATGATGTCGGGCAGCAGCAAATGATCGGCCGGCTGCGGCAGGCCGGCGCGGATTCCCGCAAGCTCCGAGGACGGCGCGGTGATGGCGGCGCAGCTGCCGTCGAGATAGCTGGCAATGGCGGCGTCTCGGTTGGGCATGACGGTCGCGGTGGCCGTGATATTATTGGCGTCGAAATAGCGGGAGGCCTTGGTGGCCATCGCCATATTCTCGGCGCAGATGCGCTTCCCGTCGAGATCGCGGGCCGAGCGGAGAGCGGCGGCTTTGGTCACCATGAAGCCCTGCCCGTCGTAGAACACGGTGGCGACAAAGCGCA
Organism: Devosia sp.; assembly: GCA_035547675.1. Classification (GTDB taxonomy): domain Bacteria; phylum Pseudomonadota; class Alphaproteobacteria; order Rhizobiales; family Devosiaceae; genus DASZTU01. The sequence goes on along the minus strand of DASZUI010000225.1, from coordinate 12,066 downwards.
TGCCGCTGTCGGTATCGGCGCTCAAGGTCCAGGGGACGAGGTCCGCGAGCGCGTCGACATTGTGCCCGGCCAGCGCCCCTGCCCGGTCGGCGGGCTGCAGGGCGACGAAGCTCACCTTGGAGGGATCGTTGAAGATGGCCGCCGCCAGCGCCCGGCAATAATCGGCGCCCAGGCCGACCCATTGGCCCGCGTCGTTCCGATTCGCACCGAAGCCTCGCGTCCCCGCGGATGCGCCGCAGGTCACGACACCCCTCGCCTTGACCGACGAAAGCGTGTCGGCGCGCGCCGCGGCGCCCGTGAGCAGCAGGCAGGCGAGCAGCAGGGCGAGGCCTTTGACGAAGCGGGACATCTCGGCCGCTATGCCCGGCCGAGCCGCAGGGCGCGGCGCATGGCCGGCATGGGCAGGCGCATGACGTCGCCGGCCGGCAGCCGCTCGAAGCCCCAGCCCCGGCGGGCAAAGAAATTGCGCACCCAATAGGCGCCGAGCGAGCCGAGCAGCGCGCCGCCAAAGACATCGGTGGGATAATGCGCGCCGAGCACGAGACGCGAGGCGGCGACGGCAATCGCATAAACGAGCCCGACCCAGAACCAGCGCGGGGCGAGAAACCCCAGCACCATGGCGGCGGCAAAGGCGGTGGTCGTGTGGCCGGAAGGGAAGCTCTCGAAGTCGAAATTCCCCGCAAAGGGGTGGAAGGACAAGGTGCCGAACTGAGCGAAGACGTCCGGGCGCCCGCGCCCGATGATCCGCTTGGTGAGGTTCGAAACCAGGCTTGGCAGCCCTACCCCCACGAAGATAAAGCCGAAGAGCCAGACCAGCTCAAGGAAGGCCGGCCGGCTCGGGCTGGAACGCATGAAGAAGAACGCACCTGCCGAGAGTGCCAGCAGCAGGGCGCTCGGGATGAGGATCCAGTCGGACTCGCCCCAGCGGGTGATGAAATTGAATACCGCGAGCGTGGCGGGCGATTGGGCGGTGGCGAGCACCGAATAGCGGTGATCGTAGATCAGCAGGTCGACGAAGACCGCCACGGCCAGCAGCACCGGCAACGCCCATCTGCGGCCGGCGAGCCCGAACGGATAGCCTTGTCCAAGATCGACCATAGGTCGGGAAATCAGCTATTTCGCGGTCCGGGTCAATCGTTCCGACGCAGATTTGCGCCGTTAATGGCTCTTTGAAATCGACCGTTCATGCTCTACTAACGCCAAGCAGTCGGGGTATAGCTCAGCCTGGTAGAGCACCGGTTTTGGGAACCGGGGGCCGCGTGTTCGAATCACGCTACCCCGACCACGCTTCGCCGATCGCGCAATAGTTTGGCTGCCCGCGTGCCGTAGCATCGGGCTCGGCGATCGAAGTGTCCGCAAGTCGATCCATTCGACATGCCCGCGTTAATCGCGGTGCAAGAACCGCGAGTCAAACTCGGGGGTCGAGGGGAGAATTCGTCGTGCGCATCCTGATCATCGACGACAGCCGTTCCAGCCTGGCCATGCTTGCCGTCGTGATCGGCGAGCTGCCGCATGTCGACATCGCGACTTTTGTCAGCCCGATCGAGGCGCTGCGACGCAGCGAGGCCGAGCAGTTCGACCTGGTACTGGTCGATCATGTGATGCCGGAAATGGACGGTGTCGAGGTGACGCGGCAGCTCAGGGGGCGGGACAATTACCGGCTCGTGCCGATCATCATGGTCACGTCCGACCGCGACCAGCGGGTGCGGCTCGATGCCATCGGGGCCGGGGCGACGGATTTCGTCAACAAGCCCTTCGACCGTGTGGAGCTGCTGGCGCGCGTAAGGAACCTGCTGGCGCTGCGCAAGGCGCAGATCGACCTTGCCGACCGCGCGAACTGGCTGGCACGGGAAGTCGAGCGGGCCACGCGCCACCTTGCCGAGCGCGAGGAGGAGGTCATCTGGCGGCTTGCGCGTGCCATCGAATACCGCGACGGGGATACGGGCGGCCATGTTTCGCGCGTGGCGCTGGTTTGCCGCATGATCGCGGAGGGCATGAAGCTCAGCCCCGAGCGCTGCAGGATGATCTATCTTGCCGCGCCGCTGCACGATGTCGGCAAGATCGGCATCGCCGACGCAATCCTCAGCAAACCCGGTCGCCTGACGGCCGAGGAAATGGCCATCATGCGCCAGCACGTCACGATCGGCGCGCGCATTCTCGAAAGCGGCTCATCCGAGCTCATCCGCACCGCCGAGATCATCGCGCTCAGCCACCACGAATGCTGGGACGGCAGCGGCTATCCCAATGGCCTCTCCGGTCTCGACATCCCGATCGAGGGGCGGATCGCGGCCATTGCGGACGTCTTCGATGCCCTGTGCTCGGCCCGGCCCTACAAGGCGGCCTGGCCGATCGACAAGGCCCGGGCGGAGATCAACGCGCTCGCCGGCACCCGCTTCGATCCGGCGGGCGTCGCTGCGTTCGAGGCGCGCTGGGTGGACATCGCCGCCGTGATGACCTCCCCCCTCCCCCAGCCCCAGTTGCTCAGCGCCTGAGCCCCGGGCGGGTTCGTAGAGAGGGACTCGAAAAGCGGGCGAAAAGCCCTTATGAGTTGCCTCCATCGGCAAGACAGCGACTCGGCAGACCATTCGATGACCGCAAGGATTTATCGCCCGGCCCCCAACGCAATGCAGTCCGGCGACGGCAATTCGCGGCGCTGGCTATTGGTGAACGAGCCGGCGAGCCCGCGCCAGATCGAGCCGCTGATGGGCTATACCTCGACGACCGACACCGAGACGCAGGTCAAACTCTACTTCGATACCCTCGAGGAAGCCGAGGCCTATGCGCAGCGCGCCGGGATTCCGTATCGGGTCCACCAGCCGCATATGCCCAAGGTGCAGCGCAACAGCTATTCGGAGAATTTCCGCTCCGACCGCCGCATGCCGTGGACGCACTGACGGGGTGAGTAGGCCGTCACCTGGCTGCCGCCACCCTCTTTCGCTCGCGGGAGAGAGCGGCGTAAAGCACCGGGCGAGGCCGTTTCATCAAACTTCGCCGAAGCTCACCCAGCGGCTGTTCTCGCGGCTCGACTTCACAGCGGCCGCAATGAAGGTCATGCCTTCGACGCCATCGGCAAGCGTGGGCAGCAGGCCCTCGTAAGGCGCGCCATTGCCGCGGATCACCTCGGCGAATTGAGCGTAGAGCGTAGCGAACCCTTCGAGATAGCCTTCGGGATGGCCGGCGGGAACACGGATGTTCATGGCCGGCGCTGCTGCAGCACCGCTGGCGATGGAGCCGCCGCGGGTCAGGCGCTGGCGTGGCTTGCCGAATTCGCTGAACCACATCTGGTTGGGATTTTCCTGGCCCCATTCCAGCCCGCCCTTGTCGCCATAGAGGCGCAGCTTGAGGCCGTTTTCGTTGCCGACGGCGACCTGGCTCGCCCAGAGCATGCCACGGGCGCCACCCTCGAAACGCAGCAGAATCTGGACGTTGTCGTCGAGCTGGCGGCCCTTGACGAAAGTGGTGAGGTCGGCGGCGAGCGCTTCGGTCTTGAGGCCGCTGACGAAGCGGGCGAGATTGTAGGCGTGGGTGCCGATGTCGCCGATGGCGCCGCCGGCGCCGGACTGGTTGGGATCGGTGCGCCAGGCCGCCTGCTTGTTGTTGGGGTCGGCCGGCTCGGTGAGCCAGTCCTGCGGATATTCGACCTGCACGATGCGCAATTGGCCGAGCGCGCCGGACTTCACGAGCTCTCGCGCCTGCCGGATCAGCGGGTAGCCGGTATAGTTGTGGGTCAGCAGGAATTTCGCGCCGTTCTTCGGCTTGATCGCGGCGAGCGCACGCGCGTCGTCCAGCGTCGAGGTCAGCGGCTTGTCGCAGATGACGTGAATGCCGGCCTCGAGGAACGTCTTGGCCGGCCCGAAATGGACGTTGTTCGGGGTGACGATAGAAACCGCCTCGATGCCGTCCGGCCGGGCCGCCTCGGCGCGCGCCATCTCCTCATAGCTCGTATAGATGCGGTCGTCGGCGAGGCCGATATTGCGGCCGGACTCGCGCGCCACATCGGGGCGCGAAGAGAGTGCGCCGGCCACCAGGTCGTAGTCGCCATCGAGCCGCGCGGCGATGCGATGCACATAGCCGATGAAGGCCCCGGTGCCGCCGCCCACCATGCCCAGCCGAATGCGCCGCGATCCGTTCTCCGCCATGTTGTTCTCCTCTTAGCGATCCAGCCCGAGAATTCGGCGATTGGCTGATTTGTCCGTGCCGCCGGCGGCGAAGTCGTCGAAGGCCTTTTCCGTCACGCGGATGATGTGATTGGCGATGAACGGCGCGCCTTCGGCCGCGCCCTGCTCGGGATGCTTGATGGCGCATTCCCATTCGAGCACCGCCCAGCCGGCGAAATCATATTGCGCGAGCTTGGAGAAGATGGCGGCGAAATCGACCTGGCCGTCGCCGAGCGAGCGGAAGCGGCCGGCGCGGTTCACCCAGCTCTGGTAGCCGGAATAGACGCCCTGGCGCCCAGTCGGATTGAATTCGGCATCCTTCACATGGAACATGCGGATGCGCTCGTGATAAATATCGATGTAATCGAGATAATCGAGCTGCTGCAGCACGAAATGGCTCGGGTCATAGAGCAGGTTCGCGCGCGGATGATTGTTCACCCGCTCGAGGAACATCTCGTAAGTGATGCCGTCATGCAGGTCTTCGCCGGGGTGAATCTCGTAGCAGAGATCGACGCCGTTGCGGTCGAACTCGTCGAGGATCGGCGTCCAGCGGCGGGCGAGCTCGTCGAAGGCTTCCTCGATAAGGCCGGCGGGGCGCTGCGGCCAGGGATAGACATAGGGCCAGGCGAGGGAGCCCGAGAAGGTCGCGTGCGTGGTGAGGCCGAGATTCCTGCTGGCGCGGGCGGCGTTGAGCATGGTCTGGACGGCCCACTCCTGCCGCGTCCTCGGGTTTTTGTGGACCGAGGGCGGCGCGAAGCCATCGAACATCTCGTCATAGGCGGGATGGACGGCGACGAGCTGGCCCTGCAGGTGGGTCGAAAGATCGGTGATTTCGACGCCGTGCTTCGCCGCAATCCCCTTCAGGTCGTCGCAATAGGCTTTCGAGGTGGCGGCCTTTTCGAGGTCGATGAAACCCGAAACCCAAGTCGGGATCTGCACGCCCTTGTAGCCGAGGCCCGCCGCCCAGGCGCAGATATTGTCGAAGCTGTCGAACGGCGCCCTGTCTCCCGCGAACTGCGCCAGAAAGATCGCAGGCCCCTTGAGCGTGCGCATCGCCTCTCCTCCCCGATCGGCCGACAAAAACCGGCCGGCGATCAGTGCCGCCGGCCGAGTGGTTGATCCAGTTTTTATTGTCGCCTCAGGCCTGTCAAGCCGATGGGCTTGACAGGCGTCGGCTATTTGAGCAGCGCCCGCGCGTCGTCCGGGCCGAGGGCTGCCGGGCGCTCGCAGGTGGTGCTGAGGGTGATCACCTCGCCCTTCTCGCCGGCCTTGAGCAGCGAGGTCATGACATCGACGGCGTGCAGCGCCAGGTCGAGGCCGCAGCGCGCCGGGCGGTTCTGGTCGACGGCCGCCATCATGTCGGCGAGCCCGGCGGTGCGATAATTGGCGCGCGCATTGCCGGCCTTGTCGGTCTGGTTGATTTTGCCGAAGGGGTGCGCCCAGGGCTCGAGCTTGCTCCTATTGCCCTCCTGGTCGGCGATGGTGATGTCGCCGCCAAAGAAGTTCGGGTCGGGAACATAGACCGTGCCTTCGGTGCCGTAGAGTTCGATATTGTGGTGGCCATGGCTGAGGACGTCCCAGCTCGCGCCAATGGTGACGATGGCGCCGGAATGGAACTCCAGCACGCCATGGATCGTGGTGGGCGTGCCGACCTTGACATAGGTCCCCCGCATCGGCCCCTCGGCGGTGACGAGGCGCTCGGGCCGGGCCATACCGGTAAACGCGGTGACGCGGCGGACCGGGCCGATGAGCTGGATGAGGTCGGTGACGTAATAGGGGCCGACATCGAGCACGGGGCCGGCGCCCGGCTGGAAGAAGAAATCCGGGTTGGGATGCCAATGCTCCATGCCCCGGCTCATCACATGGGTGGTGCCGGAGGTGATGCGGCCGAGCTTGCCGGAATCGATGAGGCTGCGGACCTGCTGGTGCGCGCCGCCGAGGAAGGTGTCCGGGGCCGAACCGACGCGGAGATGGCGCTCGTCGGCCGCCTGCTTCAGCGCCTTGCCTTCTTCGAGGCTGAGGACGAAGGGTTTCTCCGAATAGGCGTGCTTACCGGCCGAAATCGCGTCCATGGAGACGCGATAATGAGCGGCCGGGATCGTGAGGTTCACGATCACGTCGATTTCGGAATTCTTCAGGAGTTCGTCCGGGGTCTGCGCCGTGACGCCGAACTGCTCGGCGCGGGCCTTGGCCGCTTCGGGCTTGATGTCGGCGACGGCACGGACTTCCAGTCCCTTGAACAGCGGGGCGAGCCGCAGATAGGCCTCCGAAATATTGCCGGCACCCATGATGCCGACGCCGTAGGTCTTGGCCATGCTACTTCCACTCCCGTGCGGTTTCGATCGAGCGGCGGGCGAAGCGCTCGAAATCGCTCGGCTTGTCGTGTTCCATCACGAAGTAGCGCGCGGAGGTATTGGCCTTGATGTCGCGGAAAAGCTGGGGCCAGTCGAGCGTGCCATAGCCGACATCGGCCCAGCCATCCTCATCCAGCGCCTCGCCTTCGGGCGCGATGTCCTTGACGTGGATGCCGGTGATCCGCTTGCCGTATTGGGCGAACCAGGGCGCCGGCGTGTGGCCGCCGCGCACCAGCCAGGCGACGTCCACCTCCCATTCGAGGCCCGGCGCACCATCGAGCAGAATGTTCATGGGCAGCTTGCCGCCGGCGGTGGGGACGAATTCGAAATCGTGGTTGTGCCAGCCGAAGCCTAAACCGGCCTTGTTGTAGGTTTCGGCGAGGCGAGCGAGCGTGTCGGCGAGTTCGCGCCACTTGCCCTCGTCCTGGCTGCGGTCCTCGCGCGGGATGGCCGGGCAGAAGATGGTTTTGATGCCGACGGTGCCCGCCGCGTCGATGGTGCGCGAGGTATCCTTCAGCATGTCGAGCCCGATATGGGCGGTGGGGGCGGTCAGGCCCGCCGCCTTGATGGCCGCGGCCAGGGCGGCGGGATCACCGAACTGGCCGCCATAGGGCTCCACCTGGGTGTAGCCCAGCCGGGCGACGAGCGCCAAATTCGCTTCGAGCGGCGGAACGTTGCGGGCGCTGTAAAGCTGGATCGAGAAATCGGTCATCGTCTCCTCATGTCGATGGGACCGGCCTCCGGGACGGCGCAGGCCGATGGGACCGCCTCCCGCGGCCCTTCAGAAGTCAAAGGCGGTTGGTTGTTGCGGCATCGAACAGCGAGCTTCGGGCAGGATCGAAGCCCACCCGCACCTTCTGCCCAATGCTCAGCGCCGGCTCGGATTCGGCGCGCAGCGTGAAGGGCTGGCCGGCGAGCTTGACCCAGGCGATCGTGTCCGCCCCCATCGGTTCGACGATCTCGATTTCGCTGTCCATGACGAAGGGCATTTTCTGCGCCGCCTCGCCGATCGCGACGTGTTCGGGGCGAACGCCGAGCACCGCCTTGGTCGCCGCCGAGGGCGCGGCGCGATCGAAACTGTAGCCCGCGAGCGGCACGCTGGCGTTGCCGGCCACGAACCGATCGCCGTTGAGCTCGCCTTCGATGAAGTTCATCGAGGGCGAGCCGATGAAGCCGGCCACAAACAAATTGACCGGCTTGTTGTAGATGGTGTGCGGTTCCGCCAACTGCTGGATCACGCCATCGCGCATGATGGCGATGCGATCGGCCAGGGTCATCGCCTCGATCTGGTCGTGCGTGACATAGATCATAGTATTCTTGAGCCGCTGGTGCAGCCGCTTGATCTCGACGCGCAATTCCGAACGCAGCTTGGCGTCGAGATTGGAGAGCGGCTCGTCGAAGAGGAATACATCTACGTCGCGCACTAGGGCGCGTCCGATGGCCACGCGCTGGCGCTGGCCACCCGAAAGATTGGCCGGCTTGCGCTTGAGCAGCGGCTGGATCTGCAGGATCTCGGCAGCACGGGCGACGCGCGCCGCGATCTCGTCCTTGTTGACGCCGGCCACCTGCAGGCCGAACGAGAGGTTCTTCTCCACGGTCATCTGTGGATAGAGCGCGTAGGACTGGAACACCATGCCGATGCCGCGGTCCTTCGGCTCCTCCCAGGTGACGTTCTTGCCGCCGATGAAGATCTGTCCGCCATTAATGTCGAGCAGGCCGGCAATGGCATTGAGCAGAGTAGATTTGCCGCAGCCCGAGGGCCCGAGAAGGACGAGAAACTCGCCGTCGTCGGCTGTGACATTTAGCTTCTGCAGGACCTTCAGGGCGCCGAAGCTGATGTCGAGGTCGCGGACGGATACTTGTGCCATGAATTCAGCCCTTCACTGCGCCGGCCGCGATTCCGCGCACGAACCAGCGGCCTGATACGAAATAGATGATGAGTGGAACGGCCGCCGCTTCGATGGTCGCGGCCATGTTGACGTCATAGGACGGCACGCCCTGCGTCGTATGCACGATGTTCTGCAGTTGCACCGTCATCGGCCAGTTGGGCCGGCCGGCGAAGATCACGCCGAACAGGAAATCGTTCCAGATGCCAGTCACCTGCAGGATCAGCGCGACGACGGTGATCGGGACCGACATGGGCAGCATGATGTAGAGGAAAGTCTGCCAGAAATTGGCACCATCGACGCGCGAGGCCTTGAACAGCTCGATCGGCAGCCCGGCGTAGAAGTTGCGGAACAAGAGTACCAGCACCGGCATGCCGAAGATCGTATGGACCACGATGATGCCGGCGAGTGTCGAGAACAGGTGCACCGTCCTGAGGCCGAGAATGATCGGATAGATCACGACCTGGTAGGGCACGAAGGCACCGAAAACCAGCAAACCGAAAAAGAACCCGGCGCCCTTGTAGCTCCAGAACGAGAGGGCGTAGCCGGTAAGCGATGAGATGGCGATCGACACGATGACGGCCGGCACGGTGATCTTCACCGAATTGAAGAAGCCGGGGCTGAGACCCGAGCAGTCGCCGCCGGTACAGGCATGCAACCACGCGTCGATCCAGGGCTGGATCGTCGGCTGCCGCGGCAGCGACAGGATGTTGCTCGAGAGCACTTCCGGCATGGGCTTGAGCGAGGTGATCACCATCACATAGAGAGGAATCAGGAAGAACAGGGCCGAGATGATCAGGAACGCATAAAGCCCGATCCGGCCGATCGTGATGCGCTTGGGGCGTGCACCCCAGGGCTCCTCGGCGGCCGGGGCAGCCGTTTCCATGGTTGTCGTCGCGCTCATGCCGTCACCGCCTTTCGTCCGGCGAACAGCCGGTAGAGCCCTACACCGCCGAGTACGATCACCACCGGCAGGAGCATCATCGTCGCGGCAGCCATGCCTTGGGCGGCATTCTGCCGATCGCTCAGCATCTGCAGCACGTAGACAGCCGGCATCATCGTCGCATTGCCAGGCCCGGCGCCGGTCATCGAGACGATGATGTCGTAAATGCGCAGGGTGCCGATGCACTGCAGGATCAAGGTCGTCGCCACTGCGCCGCGCATCATCGGCAAGGCGATGAACAGGTAGGTACGCCAGGGCGGGATGCCGTCGACCCGCGCCGCCTTCCAGATTTCGGCGTCCACACCGCGCAGGCCGGCCAGCAGGATGGCCATGGTGACGCCGGCGCCCTGCCACACCCCGGCGGCGACGAGGCCGAACAAAGCGGTTCGCGCATCGTTGAGCGGGGAGAAATAGAAGCTCGTCCACCCGAGCCCGTGCATCGTGGCGTTGAGGCCGTAATTGGGGTCGAGCACCCACTGCCAGACCAGGCCGGTGACGATCAGCGACATGGCGAAGGGATACAGGAAAATCGTGCGCAACAGGTCTTCCTGCCGGATGCGCTGATCCATGAAGACGGCGAGCAGGTAGCCGAACACCAGGTTGGCGGCGATCGAGAGCAGGCCGAAGATCCAGATGTTCTTGACCGCGGTCAGCCAGATGTCCGTCGTCCACAGCCGCTGGTATTGGCGCAGCCCGACGAATCGGTAGTCCGGGAACACGATGGTGTTGGTGAAGGAGAAGTAGACCGAAAGGCCAATGCCGAAGATGTAGACGCCCACCGATACGATCATCAGAGGAATGGTCGCGATGATCGACGCGATCGGAAGTCTCTTCCTGGTCCGCTCTGCCATGTACTACGCCTCTTTTGGGCGCGGCTCAGCGCGCTTCATCCGAGGGGCGGATGCGAAACCACCGGAGCGGTCCGCAGATAACAGATGCCCGCGACGGTCGTCGCTGGCTGCCCCCTCAAATAAACGCCCGCGCCGCCTGACTGAGAAGAGGCGCTGTCTTTACGACAGCGCCTCCGGGTTCACATCGCTAGTTGGCGTTCTTGAGGATATTCACGTAGTCGGCCTGCGCCTGATCGACCGTGTAGCTCGGGTCGTTGAAGAACTTCGTGAACAGGTCGTTCATCTGGTTGACGGTATCGTTCGACAGCCAGCGGTTGACGTCGGTCACCACTTCGTCCGGATGGTTGTTGTAGATGTCCAGCGTCTTCTGCAGGCAAGGATCGGCCGAGGCGACATCGACATCCGAACGCACGGGCGAGGAGCCCTTGGCGTTGTTGAAGGCCAGCTGCACGGCAGGCGAAATAATGAGATTCGCCAGACGCTTCTGGGCGGCTTCCTTGTCCGGATCATTCTGCTTGGGGAAAACGAAAACGTCCCCGCTGGTCGTCGCGGTGGGGTGCGCATCATCAAAGCCGGCGATGCAGCCATAATCCTTGGTGCCGACTTCACCCTTGGCCGCGAACTCGCCACGCTCCCAGTCGCCCATGATCTGCAGCGCGGCCTTGCCCGAATCCACCAGCTTCCAGGTGTCGTTCCAGTTGCGGTTGGCGTAGCCGTCGTCGGAGAAGTCGCGCAGCGACTTGAAGGCCGCGAATACCGCCTTCATCTCCGGCCCGCCGGCAAGGTCGGTATCCTTGTCGCGCAGGATCTTGGCGCGCTTGTCCTTACCGAGCATTTCGGTCTGGATGACGCCGAAGGCCCCGGCGATCTGCCAGCCGCCACCGTCGCCGCCGATGGCGAAGGGGATGACCCCGTTGGCCTTCAGCTTCGGCGCATCAGCGAGAAATTCCTGGAAGTTCTTGGGCTCGGGCAAGCCGGCGTCGGCAAACACCTTCTTGTTGTACCAGCCCCAGTTCCACGAATGGATGTTGACCGGCACGCACCACCAATGGCCATCGACGAGGCACCCTTCCGAAATCTCGTGCGGGCGGATGATCTTCTCCCAGTTGCCGGCCGTGGCGAGGTCGGTCAGATCGAGCAGGAGGTTGTTCTTGATCAGCTCCTCGTACTCGCGGCCCGGGTTGAACTGGCTCGCGCCCGGAGGATCGCCACCCTGAATGCGCTGCATGTCGGTGGAACGCGCCGTGTTGCCGTCGGCGATGGCATCGTCCACCCATTTGTCGCCGGCGCCGTCGTTGTTGAACGCATCCCTGAACTGATGCACCGCCGCAGTCTCGCCCGGCGACGTCCACCAGTGGATCACCTCCAAGTCGGTCGCCTTCGCGGCCGTGCCGCCAAGCAGCGTTGCGGCCGCGACGGCCGTCAGCGCAAACGTCTTCATCATGTCTGTCCTCCCAAACAGTCAGGAGCTCGTCGCTCCACAAGCCGCCGGCTTCGAACGGTTCCTCCCTCGAATCCGGTCCGCTGTAATCGATTACAAATGGCTGTGTACTGCTTTGCAATCGATTTCATCACCATCAGCCACTTCTTGCGCGGCTGTCAAGTTGGAATTAGAAGCCCCGGTGGCGCTGGCGCCCGGAGGCGTGATTGGCGATTGCAACGACCAGGAAAGTCCCGACCATTCAGGACGTTGCCCGTCACGCCCAGGTGTCGACGGCAACCGTCAGCCGGGCGCTGTCGAGCCCTGATCGCGTCTCCGAAACGACGCGCGCCCGTGTTTCCGAGGCGGTGCATTCGACCGGCTACACCGTCAATCTCACGGCGCGGTCGCTGCGCATCAAGGTGGCGAGCACCATCCTCATCGCCTTCCCCAAT
>DASZUI010000224.1:0-3801 GCA_035547675.1 Devosia sp. | reverse complement strand
GTGGCGCTGGCCTGGGAGGGGCAGGGGGTCGACGAGGTCGGCCGCGATGCCGCCTCCGGGGCGGTGCGGGTCAGGGTCGATCCCCGCTATTACCGGCCGACAGAGGTCGAAGCCCTGCTCGGCGATGCCAGCAAGGCGCGGGAGAAGCTGGGCTGGTCCGCCCGGACGCGCTTCGAGGAATTGGTGGCCGAAATGGTCGCCTCGGATCTGGCGCAGGCCCGGCGCGCGCCCCGGCACGGCGAGAACAGCTGATGCCGGCGGGCTATGCCTACGACCTCAAGGGCAAGCGGGTCTATGTCGCCGGCCATCGCGGCATGGTCGGCTCGGCGCTGGTGCGGCGGCTCGCGGGCGAGGATTGCGAGATCGTCACGGCGGGCCATGAGCGGCTGGAACTGCGCGACCGCGAGGCCGTCGCCCGCTTCATGGCGGAGACGCGGCCCGACGCCGTGATCCTGGCGGCGGCGCGGGTCGGCGGCATCCTTGCCAATGACAGCTATCCGGCCGATTTCCTCTACGACAACCTGGCCATCCAGACCAATGTGATCGAAGAGGCCTTCCGCGCCGATGTGGGGCGGCTGCTGTTCCTGGGCTCGTCCTGCATCTATCCGCGGCTGGCGCCGCAGCCCATCCCGGAGGAGGCGCTGCTCACGGGACCGCTCGAGCCCACCAATGAATGGTACGCCATTGCCAAGATCGCGGGGCTCAAGATGTGCCAGGCCTATCGGCGGCAATATGGCGCCGACTACATCTCGGCCATGCCGACCAATCTCTACGGGCCGGGGGACAATTACGACATCGAAAAGAGCCATGTGATCCCGGCGCTGCTGCGGCGGGCGGATGAGGCGAGGGCGCGGGGCGACGCAACGCTCGCCATCTGGGGGTCAGGTACGCCGCGGCGCGAATTCCTGCATGTGGACGATGCGGCCGATGCGCTCGTCATGCTGCTCAAGGGCTATTCGGACGAGAGCCACGTCAATGTCGGCTCCGGCGAAGACGTGACCATACTGGAACTGGCGCAGATGATCGCCGGAGTCGCCGGCTTTACCGGCACCATCGTGACCGATCCGTCCCGGCCGGACGGTACGCCGCGCAAGCTTCTCGACGTGCGGCGTCTGTTCGCCACCGGCTGGCGGCCGCGCTACGATCTCAGGCATGGACTCGAGGATGCCTATCGCTGGTTCCGGGTACACCTCGAAAAGGGCGATGCGCGGCTCGGCGCCTGATCGGATTTGAAGGGCGAGCAAGGAACCTGCTCACTTCATGGCTCGTTTCCCGATGGATTACCGGGAGGAGAGTCTCATGCAACCACGTCTTCGCATCGAATCTGCACTCAGCGACTATTTCCGCGCCAAGCAGTTCGCCATGGGCCAGCGTTTCAACCGCGAGCGCGTCGTTTCGGCACTGGCGCAGCGCGGCCTGCCCAGCGAGGAAGTGGAGCAGACGGTGGGCGCCTGGCAGGCCGAGGGCCTGCTGCGCACGCATCCGGGCGACACGATTTCGCTGACCCCGGCCGCCTATCCCAAGGTCATGCCATAAAGTTTAGAGTTCGGCGGCGCCGGCGCTGAGTTCGGCCCAGTCAAACTCGCTTTCGAGCACGCGATAGGCCTCGTCGCCGATCTTGCCGTCGAGCCGCAGCTTGTTGGCGCGCTGGCGTGCCGCCGCGACGGCCCGGCGCCTTGCGTCATTGCCCGGCATGTCCTCGAGCCCGGCGTCATTGCCGTCGAGGCCGAGCTGGATCGCTTCGGTGTAGTCGCGGCGCAGCCGCTCCGCCTCTTCCGACTCGTCGCCGTCGAGCGCGCCGAGGGCGGCGCGATAGGCCTCCGTGCGGGCCCATTTCACCTCGTCGCCGACGACGTCCCGGCCCGATGTCAGGTGCATGGCGTGGATCAGCGGGCGCAGCGTCAGCCCCTGTATCACCAGCGTGCCGAAGACCACGGCGAAAGCCGAGGTCACGATCAAATTGCGATCGGGGAAAGGCGAACCGTCGGCAAGCGTCTGGGGCAGGGCGAAGGCGGCGGCGAGGGTGACGATGCCGCGCATGCCGGCCCAGGAGATCACGACGCTGCCGCGCAGGCTGGCGCCGGCACTGGCCTGCATGCGGGGGTTCAGGGGCTGATGCGCAAGGATGCGGAGCCCGGTGAAGACCATGACCCACACGAAACGCGTAGCGACGACCGTCGCCAGCACGGCAAGGCCGGCCAGGGCATAGTCGATCCGCTCGCCGGCGTTGAGCTGCTGCCAGATCGGCTGCAACTGCATCCCGATCAGGACGAAGGCGAAGATATTGAGCACGAAGACCACCGTTTCCCAAACCGCGTTGATCGGGACGCGGCGGCTCGCCGGTACGTTGAGGCGCCCGAGCCGGGCGAGGACGATGGCGTAGGTGACGATGGTCAGGATGCCCGAAAGCCCGATGGCCTCCGTCGCGATCCAGACGCCGAAGGTGGTGACGAACTGCAGGATCAGCGCGGTCGGCACGTCGTCGAAATAGGCGCTGATGTGCTCCACGAGCCAGCCGAGCACGATGCCGGCGACGACGCTGCCGATGACCACCAGCAGGAAGGTGGGCACGACGGTGGCCGGCGAAAGATTGCCGAAGACGGCGGCCGAGACGGCGACGCGATAAAGCAGCAGGGCGCTGGCGTCGTTCACCAGGCTCTCGCCCTCGAGAATGGTCAGGATGTTGTGCGGCAGCTTGACCTGCCGGACGATCGCCGTCGCGGCGGCGGCGTCGGGCGGCGCGACGATGGCGCCGAGCGCGATCGCCACCGGCCAGGGCATGTCCGGCCTGATCCAGCGGATGACGAGGGCTATGGCGATGGTGGTGACGCCGACCGCAAAGATCGCGAGACTCCCCACGGCCCGCCAATTGGCCCGGAGGTCCCGCGGCGAGGAATCATAGGCGGCATCGAGCAGCACGGGGGCGACGAAGAGGGTCAGCGCGAGATGCGGATCGAGCGTCCAGCCGGGGCTGTAGGGCACGAGCGCCAGGCACGCGCCACCGATCGCGAGCAGCGTGGGATAGGGTATGCCGAAGCGTCGCGCCGCCGCCGACAGCAGCGCCGCCACGAACAGCAGCAGGATGATCCATTCGAAAGTAACCACCGAGGCGAAATCGATCCGGGGTGCGCGAGTTCCAGCATCTGCGACTCAGCTGAAGGACGGATAGGCCCGGGCGTGCTTTGGATTCCGGCCTTCGCCGGAATGGCTCTCTCCCCAACGACAGCGCCTGACCCACCCCCACCCGGCTGCCGTCACGCCTGCCTCTGCCGAGGCCTTCTCAGGGAAATCGCTCCACCGGAGCGATTTTGCTCCCCTTCGAAGCCCCGCAAGGGGGAGGGAAGCTGAGGCACTGTTGCCGCACCATTCCTGCACGCCAAAACCCCTGCTCCCTTCCCCCTGCTCGCCCGTGCCGGTATGAGGGCGGGCGAAGATCGTGGAGGAGACCATGCCCATTCCAGTCGGCGCACCGGCGCTCGGCGTCTGCTACTACCCCGAGCACTGGGCCGAGGAGGCTTGGGCGGCGGATGCGGCCCGCATGGCGGAGATAGGGCTGAGCTATGTGCGGATCGGCGAATTCGCGTGGTCCCGACTCGAGCCGCGGCCGGGCGAACTGCAATTCGGCTGGCTCATCCGCGCCATGGACGTGCTGGGCCGGCATGGCCTCAGGATCATCGTCGGCACGCCCACGGCGACGCCGCCGCGCTGGCTGGTGGAGAAAATGCCGGACATGCTGCCCGTCGATGCCGAGGGGCGGGTGCGGGGCTTCGGCTCGCGGCGGCACTATGATTTCTCGCATCG
>DASZUI010000223.1:0-11912 GCA_035547675.1 Devosia sp. | reverse complement strand
GGCCGGTCGATCCGGCAAATCGCTGCAGCTCTGGATCGCGCGCCATCGTCGGTTGCTCGAGAGCTGAAGCGCAACAGCGGGGCGCAGGTCGGCTACAAGCCGGCCTATGCCGACGAGCAGGCCAGCGCCCGGCGCTGGCGCGGCAGCAAGCTAGACCGCGATGCGGCATTGCGCGAGTTGGTGCTGGGCCGGCTCAAGCGCGGCTGGTCGCCCGAACAGATCGCTGGACGCTCGAGGCGAGAGGGCCAGGCGAGCATCGGAACCGAGACCATTTATCGGTTCATCTACGCCCAGATCACCCGCCACAACGATTTCGCCTGGCGCAACTATCTGCCGCGCGCCAAAGCCAGGCGCGGCCGACGTGGCCGCAGGGGTGGTCGTCCGGCCCTGTTCATGGCCGAGCGTGTGCCGCTCAACGCGCGGCCGGCCGAAGCGGACAACAGGGCCAGCCCAGGGCACTGGGAAGCCGACCTGATGGCCTTCTCACGCTACAACCAGAACCTGTTGATGCTGCACGAGCGCATGAGCCGCGTGCTGCTCGGCACCCGGCTCAGCTCCAAACAGGCCGATCCCGTCAGCGCCGCAATCCGCGCAGCTCTCGAGCCCTTGCCGCAGCCCCTGCGCCAGACCGTCACCTTCGACAACGGCACCGAGTTCGCCCGGCACTTCACTCTCAAGGCCATCGGCATACGGACCTTCTTCTGCGATCCGCACGCGCCCTGGCAGAAGGGCGGCATCGAAAATGCCATCGGACGCATGCGCCGCGGCCTGCCGCGCAAGACAGATCTGGCCAGCCTCGACGACGAGCGCTTCCTCACTCTCATCGCCCTTTACAACGCCACCCCTCGCAAATGCCTTGACTGGATGACCCCAGCCGAAGCCTTCTCTCACCACCTGTTGCACTTCGATCGAGAATCCACCTTCCCGCCTTCGCCGGAATGACGTCGGTGGCGGGGCAAGGCCGTGCCGCATTGCCCCTCCCCCTTGAGGGGAGGGTGGCGGCAGCCGGGTGGGGGTACGCAACGCACACCAGCGTTTACTGAAGGAAGCCCCACTTTAATCCCTTAGGGGGCGAGACGGGGCGGCACCCGACCTGCGCGGATCGAAAGTTCGGCCCGGCCGAATGGCTGATCGCCGCCCTTCGGGCACAGCCCTCATGGCCTCGCAGCCTGAAACCGCTGCACTGGAGCGATCTTGCCGCTCCGCGGCCGGCGCTCAGCCTTCGCGGTAGTGCTGGATCCAGGTGGTGCGCAGGCCGGCGAGGCCGTGCTTGTCGATGGCGGCCTGCCAGTTGAGGAATTCGTCCACGCTCAGTGTGTAGCGGTCGCAGGCCTCTTCGAGGCTCAGCAGCCCGCCGCGCACCGCCGCCACCACTTCGGCCTTGCGCCGGATCACCCAGCGACGGGTGTTCTTGGGAGGCAGGTCCGCGATCGTCAGCGGGCTGCCATCCGGCCCGATGACATACTTCACGCGGGGACGCATTTGTACGGTCATCTTACTCTCTACTGACCCTGACCATGGGTAGGAAGTCTAGCTCGACGCGCTTAAGATTTGCCTAAAGAGAAGATCACAATTGGTTAAGAAGTTTACGGATGATTTTAGTAAAATGGTTAATGACCTGAAAAATCCCCGCCATTGCGGCATCCGGCGCGGCCGGCGCAAATATAAACGGCCCCGCTTTGGGGCGGGGCCGTGGCGAAGACAGCGATAGCCGAGAGAGGCGCGGCTCAGGACGAGGGCGTCCTGACCGAGGTCACGTCGGAGAGCTTGATCGACTGGCTGCCGACGATGAGGCTGGGTTCGGAGCCGCTGAGATCGACGCCGGTGACCGTGCCGGTGGTTTCGGTGTCGGCGGCCACATTGGTGCCGTTGGAGGTCTTGGCGGTGATCGAGATGGAATAGGTGCCGTCGGCGGCCACGGTGCCGTCGCTCTTGGTGCCATCCCAGGTGAACTGCTCCTGGCCGGCCTCGACCTGGCCGGATTCGGTATAGACTTGGTTGCCCTGCGAATCCTTGATGACCACGTTGACATTGGCCGCCTGGGGCAGGCTGAAGCTCCAGACCGCCTGGCCGTTCTTGAGGTCGGAGTCGACCCCGGTCGCGGTCACCTCCTTGCCGATATAGCTGACGGCCGCATTGTTGGCCGAGTTCTGCGTCGACTGCACCAGGGTGGACAGGTAGTCGTTCGACTTCAGCTCCTGCTCGACCGAGGAGAACTCCACCAATTGCTGGGTGAACTGGTTGGTGTCGAGCGGATCGAGCGGGTCCTGGTTCTGCAGCTGCGTGGTGAGCAGGCTGAGAAAGGTATCGAAATTGCCGGCGATGGTGGTCGAATCGCTCGCGATGCCGCCGGATGGGGACTGGGAGCTTACGCCGCTGACGGACATGCTGGTTCTCCGGGAGACTAGACGATGAGGTTGAGCCCGCCCGAGGAGGCGGTGCCGCGATAGAGGGTGGTCGCCGTGACGGCCGCCACGGGATCGGCCGCATCCGGCTCGTCCTGGCTGCCGTAATTGTAGTTGCCGGCATTGGGATCGGCGCCGCCTTGCTGGCCCGCGAAGGGGTTCTGGCCCAGCGAGAACTGCAGATTGGTCTTGCCGGCGTCGAGCCCGGCCTGCTGCAGCGCCTGCTGCAGGTTGGCCTGGTCGCGCTTGAGGAAATCCAGCGTCTCGGAGCGTTCGACGGTCAGGTGGGCGTTGACGGTGCCCGAGCTGTCGATGGCGAGCTTTACGTCGACGCGGCCCATTTCCGGCGGATCGAGCCGGATCTGGAAATGGTCGCCCCCCTGTTGCGCGTGGTGGGCGATTGCGACGGCCATCTGCGGCAGGTTGATCGGGGCGCTCTGATAGGCGCTCTGCGCCTGCAGGGCGCTGGAGGCGGCGGTTCCGGCGTTGGTGGCCGCGGGTGCCCCGGCGGTGTTCAGCGCCGTGGCGAAGCTGGTGCCCGCGCCATTGGCCGGGGAGGCGCCGTCGGCGGGCTGGCCGGTCGCCTGCCGGACGGCGCCGGCGATGTCGGAGGCTTCGTCCTTGGCCTTGGCGCCGTCGCTCCTGCCGGCGCCCTCGCTGGTCGTCTTGCCGCTGCCTTTGGCGTCACCGGCGCTATCTTGACTGCCAGCCGGGTCGCCGGCGCTGGCGAGGCGCTGGGCCGGGTCGGGCTGGGTTGCCTTGTGCTGCGCGGCGGCATCGGTTTGGGTGGCGTCGTGCCCCGCCTTGGCGCCGAGCGCCGTGCCGTCGGGCAGCTTGAGCGACGGGTCGGCGAGCTTGGGCTGGCCGGCCGTGCTGCTCTGCTGCTTGCCATTGGCCAGTGCGTTGATGGCTGCAGCGAGCTTGCCGTCGGGCAGGCTGGTGCCGTCGCCGGCGAGGCCGAGATCGCCCAACGTCGCCTTGGACAGCGCCTTCGGGTCGAGCTGTTTGGCCAGCGCGTCGAGCTTGCCGGCGAGGTCCGCCTGGTCCTTGCCGAGGCCGGCGGAGAGCGTACCGAGCTTGTTGGCGAGGCTGGCCAGGCTGCTCCGCGCCTGGGCCAGGGCGGCGGCATCCTTGGCGGATTGGCTGGTCGCGGTGGCGGCGGGGCTGGTCGCGTCGGCATCGCCGGCGGTTGCCGGCGCGGCGAGCTGCGGCTGGCCGGAGAGGTAGGTCGCTATGGCGTCGACCGCGTCCTTGACCTTCTTCAGCAGCTTGTCGTCGACGGGCCCGCCGGCGCTTTCGGCCTTGTCGAGCTCGCCCAGCGCCGCAACCAGGTTCTTCAGCAACTGGGGCGGCGTGCCGTCGGCGGTCGCGGGCGCATCGGTGCCCGTGCCCTCAGTGGCCTCGAGCGGCACGGAGAAGCCGGACGCCTTCTGGCCGGCGTTCCCGTTGCCGAACAGGCGCTGCAGCGCGCCGGCGGTATCGGTCGTGCCGCCGACGGAGGCGGTGTCGCCGGCCCGGGAAAAGCCGCTCCTGGGGCCGTCCGACTGCACGTCGTCCAGCATGGCGCCGAAGGCGCCGAGCGCGCCGGCGTCGCTCGCGGGCTGGCTCGACGCCGGCGCGGCGGCAGAAGCCGAAACGGGACTGACGGAAAGATGCGAGGTCACGGCAGGCGCTACCCGTAATGGACGGAACTCTTCGGAGGGATCGCTGCAATTCTCCTGCCAAGTCGGGGCCTTGGCGAAGTCACTGAATCGATTGAGGATATTCTTCCGGCGCGGCTTTGACCGGCCGTCCGCTCCGACGGAATTGCCCGCCGCCCGGCAAAAGCTGCCGGGTAGGAATGTCGGGGATGGCATGCCTTCTCAACCACCGCGACGTCATTCCGGCGAAGGCCGGAATCCACCCCCAAGCGCCGCGCCCGCTTCTGGATTCCGGCCTTCGCCGGAATGACGGCGGGGATGTTCGCGGCCCGCCGGCGCTTGCAATGGTGGCGGTTGCGGCCTAAATCGGCGGCTTCCGCTGGCCCTTGACCCCAACCGGAAACGAGAAAATGAATTCGCTTGATATCGACAAGCGGCCCGAGGAGACGCGGGTCGTGGTCGCTATGTCGGGCGGCGTCGACTCTTCGGTCGTCGCCGGCCTGTTGAAGCGCGACGGCTATGACGTGGTCGGCGTCACCCTGCAGCTTTACGATCATGGCGCGGCGGTGCACCGCAAGGGCGCCTGCTGTGCCGGGCAGGACATCCACGACGCCAAGCGCGTCGCTGCCGCGCTCGGCATTCCGCACTACGTGCTCGATTACGAAAAGCGCTTCGCCGAGGCGGTGATCGCGCCCTTCGCCAATGCCTATCGGCAGGGCGAGACGCCGGTGCCCTGCATCGCCTGCAACCAGAGCGTCAAATTCGTCGACCTGATGGACGTGGCGCAGGACCTCGGCGCCGATGCGCTGGCGACCGGCCATTATGTGCAGTCGCGCCTCATCGGGGGCAAGCGGCGGCTCTACCGGCCCGCCGACCGGGAGCGCGACCAGAGCTATTTCCTCTTCGCCACCACGCCGGCGCAGCTCGACTATCTGCGCTTTCCGCTGGGCGGCATGGGCAAGGCCGAGGTGCGCGAACTCGCCCGCACCATGGGCTTGATCGTCGCCGACAAGCATGACAGCCAGGACATCTGCTTCGTGCCGCAGGGCAAATATGCCGACATCATCCGCAAGATGCACCCGGAGGCCCAGGCGGGCGGGGAGATCGTCGATCTCGAGGGCAATGTGCTCGGCCGGCATGACGGCATCATCAATTATACCGTGGGGCAGCGGCGGGGCCTCGGCATCGCCGCCGGCGAGGCGCTTTATGTGGTCCGGTTGGAGCACAGGACGGGCAGGGTGGTGGTCGGCCCGCGCGAGGCGCTCAGGACGCATACGGTGAGGCTGCGCGACGTCAACTGGCTGGGCGACCGGCCGCTCGGGCTATTGGCCGGCGGCAATGGCTATCCGGTCGAGGTCAAGGTGCGCTCGACCCGCCCGCCGCAGCCGGCGGTGATCGGGCTCGAGGACGGCGAAGTCGTGGTGACGCTGGCGGCCGGCGAATACGGCATCTCGCCGGGCCAGGCCTGCGTGTTCTATGCCGACGAGAGCGAAACCAGCGAGGTGCTGGGGGGCGGGTTTATTTCCGAAGCGGCGCCGAAGGCATTGGTGGCGTAGCGCGCGCTGCTGGATTCCGGCCTTCGCCGGAATGACGTCGGGTGTGTAGCGAGGCCGTGCCCATAGCCGCGACGTCATTCCGGCGAAGGCCGGAATCCAGCCACGCGCACCGCGCGCTACTTCGCCTGCCCCGTCAACTGGTCGATCTGGCTCTGGTCGAGCACGCCGTTCTTCTGCTCGTCGAGCGTGCCCATGATCGTGGTGATCGAGAGCAGGATCGCCAGCCCGAAGAAGATCAGGATGAAGATGCGGGTGCGGGTCAGCCCGGCGCGCTTGTCGTTGTCGGCCATGCCGGCAGAGATAGTCTTTGCCGGTCCGCCGCGCAACCGGCGGCGTTGCGCATCATTGTGCCAGTAAGGAGAGCGGCATGGTGCAGGCGGCAGAGCGATCGGATTTGCTGACGGAGCGGCCGAAGAGCCTCGCGGCGGCGCGTCGCGAGGTGCAGGCCTGCCGGCGCTGCCCGCTTTACGAGAATGCGACGCAGGCGGTGTTCGGCGAGGGGCCGGAGCACGCGGCCATCATGTTTGTCGGCGAGCAGCCGGGCGACCAGGAAGACCTCGCCGGCCGCCCCTTTGTCGGGCCGGCGGGGCAGGTGTTCGATGCGGCACTCGCCGAAGCCGGGATCGCGCGCGGCGAAGTCTATGTCACCAATGCCGTCAAGCACTTCAAATTCGAGCCCCGGGGCAAGCGGCGCATCCACCAGAAGCCCAATGCCGGGGAAATCCGGGCCTGCCGGTTCTGGCTCGATCTGGAGCGGGCGTTCGTGAAGCCGCGCGTGGTGGTGGCGATGGGGGCCACGGCGATCACCGGGCTGCTGGGACGCGGCGCCTCGATCGCCTCGCTGCGCGGCCAGCCGGTCGAACTCGATGACGGCACCGCGCTGATGGCGACGGTGCATCCGTCCTTCCTGCTCAGGATGCCGGATCGGTCGCTCGCGGCGCTGGAGCGGAGCCGCTTTTTCGACGACATGCGCGCGGTGCGCGAACTGGCGGAGCGGCTCGCCGCCTGAAGCCGGCGCGGCCGGGTCAGTCCTCCCCGGGGCCGCGTTCCCGGAGGGCGAAATCCTGCAGCAGCAGGGCCTTGTCGATATCGCTGTCCACCGTGGTGATGACGGTGGCGAAGGCGGCGCGGATGATATCCTTCTTGCTCGCATCCGGATGCGCGCGGCGCACCTGGCGCAGCAGCTCCTTGGGCGACATGCGCGGGCGCGCCAGCCGCAGCAGGGTGGTCTTGATGTCCTCGACGGCGGTCTTTTCCGGCACCGGCTTTCCTCCGTGAACTATTTACGACGGAGAGGAGCCCAATCCACTGTCACATTCCATGGCGTTTTACGCATGGCAGGGCCGTCCGGCCCTCCGGCGTGCGATTTCCACAGCCACTGTCACATTTCTCAAACTGTCATATAGCGCTGCTAGGACGGCCTTCGCGATCGATCTGCCAACACCAATCCCTTTCCCATAACGCCAGGGAGCGTTTCATGCTGCATTCTTCGCGCCTCGCCTCGGCCGCCGTCGGCGTGCTCGGGCTCGGTCTTGCGACCACCGCCGCGACCGCCGATCCGGTCAAGTTCGACTTCTGGTACGGCCTGTCGGGCGACCTTTCCAATGTCGTTCAGCAGATGTGCTCGAACTTCAACAAGAGCCAGACCGATTACCAGATCGTCTGCACCAGCCAGACCGACTACGACACGAACCTGCAGAATACGATCGCCGCGTATCGCGCGAACAAGCAGCCGACGATCACCCAGATCTACGACATCGGCACCGCCTCGATGCTGCTCTCGGGTGCCGTCACGCCGGTCTATCAGCTGATGGCCGACAACGGCTACAAGATCAACTGGGACGACTACATCCCGGGCATCAAGTCGTATTACGCCTCGTCCAAGGGCGACCTCTGGTCGATGCCCTTCAACTCCTCGACCGCCGTCCTCTACTGGAACAAGGACGCCTTCAAGAAGATCGGCAAGGACGCGGCGCCCGCCACCTGGGAAGAAACCGCCGAGGACATGAAGGCGCTCAAGGCCGCCGGCTATGATTGCCCGATGGCCATCGACATCACGAATAATGAGAGCTGGGAGTTCATGGAGCAGTTCTCGGCTGTCCACAACCAGCCGATCACGACCAAGAACAACGGCTATGACGGGCTGGACGCCCAGGCCACGTTCAACAAGACCAAGTTCGTCCAGATGGCCCAGGACATGAAGAACTGGTACGATCAGGGCCTGATGGTGATCAAGGACGCCAAGGCCGGCGAGTCCTATGCCGCCGCTTTCGCGACCGGCCATTGCCAGATGACCATCGACTCGATCGGCGACCACGGCACGATCGGCAAGACCGCTCCGGCGGGCATGCAGTGGGGCACCGCCGAGATCCCGGTCTATGCGGGCACCGAGCGCCACAATTCGTTCGTGGGCGGGGCTTCGCTGTGGGTCCTGAAGGGCAAGTCGGCCGACGAGTACAAGGGCGCCGCCGCGTTCCTCAACTGGATCGCCCAGCCGGAGCAGGCGCTGTTCTGGTCGACCAATACCGGCTATGTTCCGGTGACCAAGTCGGGCTTCGAGTACATGACCAAGAACGGCTTCTACCAGAAGCCGCAGTTCGCCGGTCGTGAAGTGGCCATTCAGAGCCTGTCGGAAGGCACGCAGACGCCGCTGACCCGCGGTACCCGTCTCGCCGTCATGCCGCAGATCCGCCAGGAATGGGGCAATGCCATGCAGGCGATCTTCGCTGGCAAGGTGAGCGTGCAGGCTGGCCTGGACGATGCCGTCCAGCGCTCGGACGCCGATCTCGCCAAGGCGGCCGCGCAGTACAAGGGCGCGACCCTGCCCTGATCGGGCCCCAACGATCTCACGGCCGGGTTCGCCCGGCCGTGACCTCTTTGTTTCGAGAGCATTCACGTTCCGACTGAGTCAGGACGTGAGCTCCAAGTGCCTGAGTTGTCGCGCTTTCGAACCGGAAAAGTGGAACACTTTTCCTGAAAACGCTCTGGAGCATTTCACGTTCTGATCAAATCAGAACGTGAGCTCTAAGTTCTTGAGTTGTCACGTTTTCGAACCGGAAAAGTGGAACCACTTTTCCTGAAAACGCTCTAGAGGTGCCGCTTGAACGCCGCCGACACCGAATCCGTGGGCTCCCTGGGAGCCGTTTCCGCCCCGGCGGGCCTGGTGCCCGGCGCCTCGAGCCAGCCGGCGGCGAAGGCGCGGCGCCGCAAGCCGGCCGCTATTTCCACGCAGAAGCGCGCCGTCTTCGGCAATAACTGGCTCGGCTTCCTGTTCGCCGTGCCGCAGCTGCTGCTGATCTTCACCTTCTTCTACTGGCCCGCGAGCCAGGCGCTCTACTGGGCGTTCACGCTGCAGAGCCCCTGGGGCGGCGGCAACCAATGGGTCGGGCTCGACAATATCAAGGCGGTCATCGCCGACCCGGTCTATTGGGATTCGGTGGTCCGCAGCCTCGTCTTCGCCGCGCTCTCGACCGGCATTTCCATGCTGGCGGCGCTGGTCCTGGCGCTGCTGGTCGATCGCGAGCTGACCGGCAACCGCATCTATCGGTCGGTGCTGGTGTGGCCCTATGCCATAGCCGCCCCGGCCCTCGGCCTCGCCTTCCGCTTCATGCTGGCGCCCGAGGCCGGGCTCCTGGCCTTCGTCAACCACATCTGGCCGGGCATCTGGAACCCGACGATCAACGGCAATGAGGCGCTGGCCGCCATCATCTTCGCCTTCGCCTGGAAATATGTCGGCTATAATTTCATCTTCATGCTGGCGGCGCTGCAGGCGATCCCGCGCTCGCTGCTCGAGGCCGGCGCCATGGATGGCGCGCGCCCGCTCAGGCGCATGTTCGACATCCAGATTCCGCTGCTCACCCCGACGCTGTTCTTCCTGCTGGTGCTCAACATCACCGACAGCTTCCAGGACAGTTTCGGCATCGTCGACATCATGACCGGCGGCGGCCCGTCCCGCGCCACCAATCTCATGGTCTACAAGATCTATTTCGACGGCTTCAAAGGCCTCGACTATTCGGGCGCGGCAGCGCAGTCGATCATCCTGATGCTGCTGGTCGTCGGCCTCACCTTCATCCAGTTCCGCTATATCGAGCGGCGCGTGCACTACAATTAGCGGGCAGCAAAGTGATAGCCGGTTTTGGGCTTCGATCCTGTGAGATGAAAAGAGTTCGGCGATGATCGAGCGCACTCCCATCTTCAACATCGTCAGCCAGGTCATCCTGTTCCTGGGCCTCGTCGTCTCGGTGCTGCCGTTCTTCATCGTGCTGATCGCGGCCACGCATAATCTGCGCGACGTGAACGCGGTGCCCATGCCGCTCTGGCCTGGGCACGACTTCGTCGCCAACCTGGCCACGGCCTGGACGCGCGCCAATTTCGGCGTGAAGCTGGTGAACAGCGTGATCTTCGCCTTCGGCACCGCCA
The DNA here is from genome assembly GCA_035547675.1 of Devosia sp. Classification (GTDB taxonomy): domain Bacteria; phylum Pseudomonadota; class Alphaproteobacteria; order Rhizobiales; family Devosiaceae; genus DASZTU01. Next base: position 1,892 of record DASZUI010000223.1, on the reverse strand, counting down.
TCGGCAAAGTGGTGATGTCGGCGATCACCGCCTATTCGATCGTTTATTTCGGCTATCGCGGCCGCATGCTGATCTTCTGGCTGGTCTTCGTCACGCTGATGCTGCCGCTCGAAGTGCGTATCGTGCCGACCTATGCCGTGGCGGCGAACGTGCTCTCGCCCTATCAGGGCCTGCTCGATCTCACCGGCGTCACCTGGCTGGTGAACACGCTGACAGGCGTGCGGATCAGCCTCGATTTCGGCCTGCTCGATTCCTATGCCGGCCTCATCCTGCCGCTGATCGCGACGGCGACCGGGACCTTCCTCTACCGGCAATTCTTCCTGACGCTGCCGGACGAACTGGTCGAGGCCGCCAAGATGGATGGCGCGGGGCCGCTGCGCTTCTTCTGGGACATGATCCTGCCGCTCTCCCGCACCAATATCGCGGCGCTCTTCACCATCATGTTCGTCTGGGCCTGGAACGAATATCTCTGGCCGCTGCTGGTCACCACCGATCCGCTCAAGCGCGTGGCGGCGGTGGGCCTGCTCGACGTGGTGCCGGGCACCGACGCCATCCCGACCTGGAATATCGCCATGGCCGGCACGCTCATCGTCATGCTGCCGCCGCTCATCATTGTCGCGCTGACCCAGCGGCTCTTCGTCCGCGGGCTGGTTGCGACCGAAAAGTAGGAGTTTCCTCATGGCCGAAATCGCTCTTCGCCACGTCGAGAAAAGCTATGGCAAGTCGGCGGTCGTGCACGGGCTCGACCTCGACATCGCCTCGCGCGAATTCGTCGTCATCCTCGGGCCGTCGGGCTGCGGCAAGTCGACCTTGCTGCGCATGATCGCGGGGCTCGAAACGATCACCGGCGGCGAGATTTCGATCGATGGCGCGGTGGTCAACAAGCTCGAGCCGCGCGAGCGCGGCTGCGCCATGGTGTTTCAGAATTATGCGCTCTACCCGCATATGAGCGTTGCCGACAATATCGGCTATGCGCTCAAGGTTGCGGGCGTGTCCAAGGCGGAACGGCGGATTCAGGTCGAGGAGATCGCCAAATCGGTCGGCCTCGAGACCTATCTCGACCGCCGGCCGGCGCAGCTTTCGGGCGGCCAGCGCCAGCGCGTCGCCATGGCGCGGGCGATGATCCGCAAGCCCAAGGTCTTCCTGTTCGACGAACCGCTCTCCAATCTGGATGCGATCCTGCGCGTACAGATGCGCGTCGAGATCCGGAAGCTGCATCGCCGGCTCGGCACGACCTCGGTGTTCGTGACGCACGACCAGGCCGAGGCGATGACGCTGGCCGACAAGATCGTGGTGATGCGCGCCGGCTATATCGAGCAGGTGGGCACGCCCACCGAGGTCTATAACCGGCCGGCCACACGCTTCGTCGCGAGCTTCATCGGCTCGCCGCCGATGAATCTGGTCGAGGGCGCGATCAATGCCGAGGGTGCCTTCGTGCCGGCGGGCGATCCATCGGTCGCATTGCCGCTCGGGCGGACCGACCTTGGCGGGCGCAATGTCATCTTCGGCATCCGGCCGGAATCGCTGGCGGCGGCAGTCCAGGGGCCGCTGGTCGGCATGGTCGATTTTGTCGAAGAGCTGGGGGCGAGCCGCGTGATCCATTTCGACTGGGCCGGTCAGCTCCTGCTTGCCGTGCAGTCGGAAGGGGCCGCGCCGGCCGCCGGCGCGGCAATGCCTTTCGGCTTCGCGCCGGAAGCGGTCCACCTGTTCTCGGCCGAGGACGGGCTGCGCCTCGACGCGCCACCCGCCATGGCGGCGCCGCGCGAGTATGCGACCGCCTGAGGACGTCGCGATCGAGCGAGCGACGGCGGCAAACGCCGCGCTCGCATTCCCATGATGGCGGCAGGCGGACGCAGATCGTCTACCACGCCGCCGATACCAGCCGTCTCACA
>DASZUI010000222.1:0-19874 GCA_035547675.1 Devosia sp. | reverse complement strand
TTCCACCGGGCGCTGCCGAGATGCTGCCCAAGCTGCCGAGCGTCGCGCCGGTGCCCGACGAGATTCCCTCGAGCGACACCACGACGCCGACCAATGTGCTGCCTTCCGGCAATGTCGTCGACGTTGCGCCGTCCGGCCCGGCGGTGGTCGATAGCGGCACCTCGACGGCGCCGGTCATGCCGGGGGCGGTCACGCCCTCGACGACCGCGCCGGCCATCGTTGCGCCGGGCACGATCGCGCCCGGTGGCACGGCGCCGACGACACCGGCGCCGGCCAGCGCTCCGTGACCGACTTTCTGGCAGCACTGGGCCTCGCGGTCATGATCGAGGGGCTGCTCTATGCCGCTTTTCCCGAGCAGATGAAAAAGTGGCTGGCACAGCTCAACCAGCAGCCGGCCAATCGCATCCGCGGGGTTGCCCTTGCTTGCGCCGCAGTCGGTCTTATCCTGCTCTGGATGGTTCGCGGCTGATTTGGGTCTGGCCGCCGTGGAGTGCGGTGCATGGGGTCTGGACGGTGGGGGCTGGCGGCAGCCTGCGTGCTGGCGCTATCGACGGGGGTGGCGGCGGCAGCGCCGCAGGGGCCGCAGTCGGTTGCCGCACTGGCGGCCGAGCTTTCCCCGGCGGTGGTCAACATCAGCTCGACCCATCACGCCGCCGCAGGGCAGGGCCTGCCGCTGCCCAAGGCGCCCGAAGGGTCCGACCTCCAGCATCTGTTCGATGACGCCAACCCGAGCACGGGCGACGATCCACTGCCGGAGAATGCCGAAAGCCTCGGCTCCGGCTTCATCGTGCGCGCCGATGGGCTGGTCGTCACCAACAACCACGTGATCAGCGGCGCCGACGACATCGAGGTCTATCTCACCGACGGCACCCGCCTGCCGGCCAGGGTGATCGGCAGCGACAGCAAGACCGACCTCGCCGTCCTCAAGGTCGACGCCAGGCGGTCGCTGCCCTTCGTCGAATTCGACGACTCGGACAAGGCGCAGGTGGGCGACTGGGTGATGGCCATCGGCAATCCGTTCGGGCTCGGCGGCACGGTGACGCTCGGCATCGTCTCGGCACGCAACCGCGACATCCAGTCGGGGCCCTATGACAGCTTCATCCAGACCGACGCCTCGATCAACCAGGGCAATTCCGGCGGACCGCTGTTCGACATGAACGGCAAGGTGGTGGGGATCAACACGGCCATCATCGCCGAGGGCGGCGCCTCGCTCGGCATCGGCTTCGCCATTCCCAGCAACCAGGCCCAGCAGGTGGTCGACCAGCTCGACCGCTACGGCGAGATGCGGCGCGGCTGGATCGGCGTCGGCATCCAGGACGTCACCGACGACATCGCCGCCAGCATCGGCAGGCCGAACGCGCATGGCGCCATGGTCACCGACGTGACCAAGGGCGGCCCATCCGACGGCCTGCTCGCGGAAGGCGACATCATCCTCGATTTCGACGGCAAGCCGGTCGACACCATGCACGACCTGCCACGCCTCGTGGCGCAGACCGCCATCGGCAAGCTGGTGCCGGTGGTGGTGTCGCATGACGGCGCCGACGAGACGGTCAAGATCAAGCTCGGCCGGCTTGAGGACGAGACGGAGGCGAGGCCGGCACATGCCCTGGCGGCAAGGCAGCCGCCGGCCGCCGGTCCGGCCAAGACCCTCGCCGATGCGATCGGCTTCAGCCTCGCGCCGATTGATGCGGCGCGCCGCAAGGCCTACGCGCTTTCCGACGACGCCGAGGGGCTGGTCATCACGGCGGTGAGGGCGGGCAGCGATGCCGATGAAAAGGGGCTGGCTGCCGGCCTCGTCGTCACCCAGGCCAACCGGCACGCGGTTTCGCGGGTGGCCGACGTCCAGTCCGCCCTGGACGATGTGCGCAAGGCGGGCCGCCCGGCGCTGCTGTTCCGCGTGATCGATCCGAGCGGGCAGGGCCGCTTCATCGCGGTGAAGATCGAGGGGTAGGCGGGGTACCGGCTGCGGCACCCGGATTTTCGATGCGGTAGAGCACATGCGGCCGCAGCTCGTGCCCCACCGGCAGTCGCGGATGATCGAAGTCGTCCGCCGGCGCCGCGGTCATCCCGATCTTGTGCATCACACGCTGCGACGGCAGGTTGATCCTCGCCGTGATGGCGACCACTTCGGGGGCGTGCAACTCGTCCCAGGCGAAGGGGAGCAGCGCCGCCGCCCCCTCGGGCGCGAGGCCTTGGCCCCAGTAGCGCCGATCGAGCTGCCAGACCAGCTGCAACTGCGGGTGCGATGGGATGACCCCGCGCAACCCGGCATCGAAACCGGTGAAGCCGATCATGCCGATGCAGGCGCGATCGGCTCGATGCTCGACGGCGAGGACGCCGAATCCCTGCCGCTCGACCTGCCGCATCGCCTCCTCGAGCCGCGCGTCGGCGGCGGCGCGATCGAGCACGCCGAGCGAGAACCGCCTCACCTGCGGATCGGCGAAGATCGCGGCGTTCGCCGGCCGGTCGCTCTCGGCGAACGGCCTGAGGATCAGCCGCTCTGTCTCGACGATCATCGCACGAACTCGTCCTCGCTATAGCCCTGCAGGTAGAGCAGGGCCGTGAGGTCGCCGTGGTCGATCCGCACTGCCGCCGCCGAGGCCACGGTGGGCTTGGCATGGAAGGCGACGCCCAGCCCGGCCGCGCGGATCATGTCGAGATCGTTGGCGCCGTCGCCGACGGCGAGCGTCTCGTCGGGCGCGAGACCGTGCGCGCCGGCGAGTTCCCGCAGTCGCCGCAGCTTGATCGAGCGGTCGACGATCGGTTTCTTCACCGTCCCCGTCAGCACCTCGCCATCGAATTCGAGCGTATTGGCCGTCGCCTCGTCGAAGCCGATGCGCCTGCCGAACCAATCGGCGAAGAAGGTGAAGCCGCCCGAGATCAGCGCCGTATAGGCGCCATGCGCCTTCATCGTCTGCACCAGCGTGTGGCCGCCCGGCGTGAGGGTGATCTGGCCGCGCCGGACCTCCTCGATCGCCTTGCGTCCCAGTCCCTTGAGCAGGGACACCCGGGTGTCCAGCGCCTGCTCGAAATCGAGCTCGCCGCGCATGGCGCGCTCGGTAATGGCCGCGATCTGGTCCTTGATGCCGATGGCATCCGCCAGCTCGTCGATGCACTCCTGCTCGATCATGGTGGAATCCATGTCGGCGATGAGCAGCTGCTTGCGGCGTTTCGCGGTCGGCACCAGGGCCACGTCGACCGGCGCTTCGGCGAGCAGCGCCCGGGCGATGGCGCCCGGATCGGGGTCGCGCGGCTCGATGATCTCGCAGGCGACGCCCGGATCGAGCCAGTTGAGCTCGCCGCCGGTTTCGCGCTGGATCGCTGTCGCGAGCGCCCCGTCGAAGGCGGGCTCGGCAGGATTGGCGATCAGGCAAAGAACCGGCATGGTGACGCAAAAATGTGAGGGAAAATGGCGGGCCGAAAGCGAGCGGTGTTGATAGCGGGTCCGACCGCCAGCGGCAAGTCGGCCCTGGCGCTGCGGCGTGCCCGCGACCTTGGCGGCATCGTCGTCAATGCCGATGCCATGCAGGTCTATGGCGGGCTGCGCGTGCTGACGGCGCGGCCGTCCGAGCGAGACATGGCGGCGGCGCCGCACCGGCTCTACGGCGCCGTCGATCCGGCGCAGCGGTTCTCGACCGGCGCCTGGGCAGCTGCCGCGGCCGCCATCGTTGCGGCTGCCGGTGAACAGCCGCTGGTCTTCGTCGGCGGCACGGGGCTCTATTTCGAGGCACTGGAGCGTGGCTTCGCGGCGGTTCCTGCGGTTCCGCCCGAGGCGGTGGCGGCGGCAGAGGCCGAGCTCGCCGGCCTCGATGCCGAAGGCCGCGCGCGGTTGCTTGCCACGCGGGATCCTGCGATGGCGGCACGGCTGCGGGCGCCCGACCCGCAGCGCGTGGCGCGTGCGCTCGCGGTGTTCGCGGCGACCGGCCGCTCGCTGGCCGAGTTCCAGGACAGCCCGCACGGCGGCCTGCTCGATGGGTTCGACGTCGAGCGCCTGGTGCTGGCCCCCGATCGCGACGTGCTGCGCCGGCGCATCGCCGACCGTTTCGTGGCGATGCTCGAGGGCGGCGCCGCCGCCGAAGTGCAGGCGCTGCTGGCGCGCCGTCTCGATCCTCGCCTGCCCGCGATGAAGGCGATCGGCGTGCGCGAGATTGCCGCCTGGCGCGACGGCCTCATGTCGCAACAGGAGGCGGCCGAACGGGCGATCATCGCCACGCGCCAATATGCCAAGCGGCAGCGCACCTGGTTTCGCGGCCGCATGGCCGATTGGCGCTGGGTCGATCCCGACACACTGTCCTGACGCCTTCGCCCAGTGATGCAAAGTTGCCACAATCCTCGTTTCAGGGTGCCCGCGGGGACAGCAACGCGGAACTACGGGCGATCGCCCGGCATTGCTCAGCCCGAGACGTCAACGGAGGGTATCCATGCACAAAATTCTCATCGCGCTGGTGGCGGCGCTGTCGCTGACCGCCTGCACCACCACCGAGCAGGGCGCCGGCATCGGCGCGGCGACCGGCGCGCTGGTGGGCGCGGCAACCACCGGCTCGGTGGCGGGCGCGGCCGTTGGCGCCGGCGTCGGCGCGGTTGCGGGCGCCGTCATCGGCCATGTCGCCGGCGAGGATGGCTATTGCTACTATCGGCCGGATCGCCACCACCACAATCGCTGGAAGGCGCGTTGCCCCGACGGGTATTATTGAGCGCTTGCCGCTAGCTTGAACATCGGCCCGGAGCAGCTGCTCCGGGCCGATGTTTTTTTGGCGGATGCCATCAATCTAGCTTTCATTACAATTGCGTATATTTCCGCAAGTGAATGGCGACGGGCTTTGTCTAAGCCACGTGCGGGGGACCCTCACTTGCTTGATTCATATGCGCGCCTATTTTGACGCCCTGCTGCGGTACTTCGAGTTGTCCGGCCGTTCGAGCCGTGCGCAATACTGGCTGTTCGAGCTGTTCTATTTCATGATCGCGCTGGCGGCGATCGCGGCCGACTACTACACCACGCACCAGCTGCCCGATCGCCAGCATCCGACGTTTTTCATCGCTTTCGTCGTGATCTTTCATATTGTGCCGAACGTCACGGTGACGGTGCGGCGCCTGCACGACGTCGGCAAATCCGGCTGGTGGTATCTCCTCTCCTTCGTACCGGTCGGCGGCCTCTTCGTCCTGCTCTGGACGCTCCGGCGCGGCGATCCGGGCCAGAACGACTACGGTGGCCCCGCCACGGGCCATCCAGCCCCTGCCGCCGCGATCGATTTCGAGGCGCGCTTCGGCCGCGCCGTCCGCGTTGGCAATGGTGTTCCGCCCGCTTCAACTGGCTTCGATCCGCATACAATCGCCACCCAGCGGTTCATCTGACGGGATGGATGTCCCGGAAGGGCGGCCGATGCCGCGCCTTGACAGCGCTTGTCGGGCGTGCCTATTTCAGCGGCACTGAAATTGGAGAGGTCCCGTGCGGGCACTCATTCTCGTAGTAGGAAGGCGCATCGGTCACGAGGAAGCATAGGCTTCCGCGACAGGTCGGTGCGCGCCAAGGCTCCTCTCGGAGCCTTTTTTATTGCCCGCAATTCTGGCGGGCGGATGAAAATTGGTTGCGGGGGCAGGATTTGAACCTGCGTCCGGCGGATGAGGAGAAGAAGGATGGCCGAGCAGATGACCGGCGCGGAGATGGTGATCCGGGCGCTGGCGGACCAGGGAGTCGAACACATCTTCGGCTATCCTGGCGGTGCGGCGCTGCCGATCTACGACGCGCTTTTCCAGCAGGACAAGGTGCGCCACATCCTCGTCCATCACGAGCAGGGCGCCGGCCATATGGCCGAGGGCTACGCGCGGTCGACCGGCAAGGTCGGCGTCGTGCTGGTGACGTCGGGGCCGGGTGCGACCAACACGGTGACGCCGCTGACCGACGCGCTGATGGATTCCGTTCCGCTCGTCGTGATCAGCGCCCAGGTGCCGACGACCCTCATCGGCTCCGACGCCTTCCAGGAGTGCGATACGGTCGGCATCACCCGCTCGTGCACCAAGCACAACTACCTGGTGAAGGACGTCAACGACCTGAGCCGCGTGCTGCACGAAGCATTCTACATCGCCAACTCCGGCCGTCCCGGTCCCGTGCTGGTCGATATCCCCAAGGACGTCCAGTTCGCGCTCGGCACCTACCGGTCGCCCGACGAGGTTCAGGTCGAACGGCACAAGAGCTACCATCCGCGGCTCGACGGCGATGCCGCCGCGATCGGCGCCGCCGTCGAGCTGATGCTGCATGCCGAACGGCCGATCTTCTATACCGGCGGCGGCGTCATCAATGCCGGTCCGGACGGCAGCAAGCACCTGCGCGAATTGGCCGAGCTGACCGGCTTCCCGGTGACTTCGACGCTGATGGGACTCGGCGCCTTCCCGGCTTCCGATCCGCAATGGATGGGGATGCTGGGCATGCACGGCACCTACGAATCCAACATGGCCATGCACGATGCGGACCTCATCATCTGCATCGGCGCGCGGTTCGACGACCGCATCACCGGCCGCATCGACGCCTTTTCGCCCAACAGCCGGAAGATCCACGTCGATATCGACGCCTCCTCGATCAACAAGAACGTCGTCATCGATTTGCCGATCGTCGGCGACAGCGCCCGCGTCATGGAAGAGATGATCCGCGTCTGGCGCAGCCGCACCAACGAATCGCGCGCCGACGCGATCAAGCCATGGTGGGCGCAGATCGAGCAGTGGCGGAAAACCAATTCGCTCGGCTTCAAGAACTCCTCCACACTCATCAAGCCGCAGCACGCCATCCGGCGGCTGTACCAGGCGGTGAAGGGCAGGGACGTCTACATCACCACCGAGGTCGGCCAGCACCAGATGTGGGCGGCCCAGCATTTCCCGTTCGAGGCGCCCAACCGCTGGATGACTTCGGGCGGCCTCGGCACCATGGGCTATGGCCTGCCGGCGGCGATCGGCGTGCAGGTGGCGCATCCGGACGCCCTGGTCATCGACATCGCCGGCGAGGCGAGCGTGCAGATGACCATGCAGGAAATGGCGACCGCGATGCAGTACGAGCTGCCGATCAAGGTCTTCATCCTCAACAACGAGCGCATGGGCATGGTCCGGCAGTGGCAGGACCTGCTGCATGGCGGGCGCTACGCGCATTCCTACAGCGAAAGCCTGCCGGATTTCGTCAAGCTGGCGGAAGCGTTCGGTGCAACCGGCATCCGCTGTTCCGATCCCGCCGAGCTCGACGGCGCGATCGCCGAGATGGTCAACGCTAGGGGGCCGGTGCTGTTCGACTGTCTCGTCGAAAAGCACGAGAACTGCCTGCCGATGATCCCCTCCGGCAAGCCGCACAATGAGATGATCCTGCCGGATTTCGAAGGCGACGTCGGCGCCGTGATCGACGCCAAGGGGCGGGAGCTGGTGTGAGGGCGACGGCCCTCACCCAGTCCTCCGGACCACCCTCTCCCGCGTGCGGGAGAGGGGAACAGGGGGGCGGAGCAGCAAGGTCCCCTCGCCCGCTTGCGGGAGAGGGTGCCGGCAGGCGGGTGAGGGCATGTCCCACCTGGATTGAAGGGAAACGAACGGAATGAACGCACAGCTTCAGCCGACCGGTTCGGCCTATTTTCTCACCAAGGAGACGAGCGCCGCCGAGCGGCACACGCTCTCGGTGCTGGTCGACAACGAGCCGGGCATCCTTGCCCGCATTGCCGGCCTCTTTTCCGCGCGTGGCTTCAACATCGAGAGCCTCACCGTCTCCGAAGTGCAGCACGACGAGGGCCTGTCGCGCATCACGCTGGTGACGATGGCGACCCCGAAGGTGCTGTCGCAGATCAAGCTGCAGCTCGAGCGGCTGGTGCCGGTCCACCGGGTGCATGACCTCACGGCCGAGGGCAAGGCGCTCGAGCGCGAGCTCGCGCTGATCAAGGTCGGCGGCACCGGCGAGCACCGCGCCGAAACGCTCCGCCTTGCCGATGCCTTCCGCGCCCAGATCGTCGACGCGACCATCGAGAGCTTCGTTTTCGAGGTGACCGGCAAGCCGTCCAAGATCGATTCGTTCATCGCCCTGATGGCGCCGCTCGGCCTTGTCGAAGTCGTGCGCACCGGCCTCGCCGCCATCTCCCGCGGTCCGGAGGCGATGTAGCCTTCGGCGGCGGCAGCTGCCGCCGTTCGGCAAAATTGGACAATGCGGCTGCCCAATGCGGCCAATGCCTCGTATCGCCACCGCGTTCTGCCGGCGGCGGCCGGATGCTTCGGCGCAAAGCCGCGGAACTCCGCCGCGCACATGCCTGTGCCCTGCCCACATCGCGGAGTGCTTGGATGGTCCGTGTGTCCTCGTGACAGGCCGGTTCCCCCTTGCGGGCGATCTCCTCGGGCACATATTCGCCCTCAGTTACGATTTGTGACCAAGAGATCGAAGGAACTTCCATGTCAAAGCCAAAGATTGCCGTCATCGTCGGCAGCGTCCGTCCCACCCGCTTCGGCGACAAGCCGGCCCAGTGGATCTTCGATCACCTCAAGGCACGCGCCGACGTCGATGCCGAGTTGGTCGATCTCAAGGACTACGAGCTGCCGCTGTTCGATGCGCCCGCGTCCGATTTCTGGATGCCCTCGCCCAACGCCGAGGCGGCGCGCTGGCAGGCCAAGCTCAACGAGTTCGACGGCTATGTCATCGTCACCGCCGAATACAACCGCTCCGTCCCCGGCGCCCTGAAGAACGCCATCGACTGGGCCTATAAGCCCTTCATCCGCAAGGCGGTGGGCTTCGTCGGCTATGGCTCGGTCGGCGGCGCCCGCGCCATCGAGCATCTGCGCAACATCATCGTCGAGCTGCAGGCCGTGCCGGTGCGCCAGGCCATCCATAACGGCGGCTCGGACTTCGTGCCGATGATGCTCGGCCAGAAGACCTGGGACGAGACCAAGGGCAATTTCGACGCCTTCGTTCCGGACCTGCTCGACAACGTCGTCTGGTGGACCAATGCCACCAAGGCTGCCCGCGAGGCCGATACCGCCAAGGCTCAGGCCGCCTGATCGGCTCCGCCGCCGAACGGCGCCCTGCGGGGCGGCCGCTGCGGCGGCCGCCCTTTTTCATGGCGATCGCGCAAGAAGACGCCGCGCAACCGGGCCAGCCCCCGCGAGGGTTGAGTGTGGCAGGCGCGCGGTGTATTGAGGCGCCCACCTCTTTCCGAGGTGAGCGACGGTTCATGACGCAGACGAATGCGGCCGGCAATCTCGATGCCGACCTCGATGCCGCGGAACAGGCGACCCATCCCAAGAAAAATCTGCCGGTTCTGGTGCTTGGCGCCATCGGCGTGGTCTATGGCGATATCGGCACCAGCCCGATCTATTCGTTCCGGCAGGCAATGGCGGATGCGGGCAGCCTCACCGAACGGTCCAACGACGTTCTCGGCCTGCTGTCGCTGATCGTCTGGGCCCTGACGATCACCGTCACCATCAAATACGTGTTCTTCGTCACCAAGGCCGACAACAAGGGCGAAGGCGGCACGCTGTCGCTGATGTCGCTGGCCAAGACCGGCTTTTCGGGCAAGGCCACCTGGATTCTGGCGCTCGGCGTCATCGGGGCCTCGCTGTTTTTCGGCGATTCCGTCATTACGCCGGCGATCTCGGTGCTGTCGGCCGTCGAAGGCGTCGAGACCATCGCGCCCTCGCTTTCCGTCTGGGTGCTGCCGGCGACGGTCGTCATCCTCATCGGCCTGTTCTTTTTCCAGCGCTTCGGCACCGCCGCCGTCGCCACGGTCTTCGGCCCGGTCATGGTCGTCTGGTTCCTGACGCTCGGCATCACCGGGCTCGTCCATGTCGTCGGCGAGCCGCAGGTGCTGCTGGCAGTGATACCGCTCTACGGCATCCACTTTCTCGCGACCCACTGGCTGATCTCGGGGCTGGTGATCGGCGCCGTGTTCCTCGCCGTGACCGGCGCCGAGGCGCTCTACGCCGACCTCGGCCATTTCGGCCGCAAGCCCGTGGTCGTCGCCTGGTTCTGCCTGGTGTTCCCCGCCCTGCTGCTCAACTATTTCGGACAGGGCGCCTTCGTCCTCGGCGGCGGCAGTCCCGATAACCCGTTCTTCGAAATGCACCCGGAATGGGCCCGCATCCCCATCGTGGCGCTCACCACGGCCGCGACGGTCATCGCCAGCCAGGCGGTGATCTCGGGCGCCTACTCGCTGGCGCAGCAGGCGATCGCCCTGAACCTGCTGCCCCGCATGGTCGTACGGCACACCTCCGAGACCGCCTCTGGGCAGATCTACATGCCGCAGGTCACCTCGATGCTGCTCATCCTGGTGCTGCTGCTGGTGGTGGGCTTCAAGAGCTCGGCGGCGCTGTCGTCGGCCTATGGCATCGCGGTGTCGGGGGTCATGCTGGTGACCTCCTGCTTCCTCGCCATCGTCATGTGGCGCATCTGGAAATGGCCGAAGGTCGGCATCGTCTGTATCACCGTGCCCTTCCTCATCGTCGACACCAGCTTCTTCGTCGCCAACCTCGGCAAGATCCTCGATGGCGGCTGGGTGCCGGCGCTGGTCGCCTTGACCGTGGCGACGGTCATGATCGTCTGGATGGTCGGCCGGCAGCGCCTGATGGAAAAGACCCGCCGCGACGAGGTGCCGCTCGAGTTCCTGGTGCAGAACCTCACCAAGAAGCGCCCGACCATCGTGCCGGGCACCGCCGTCTTCCTCACTTCGGACGCGACCGGCGCGCCGACGGCGCTGCTCCACAGCCTCAAGCACTACAAGGTCCTGCACGAGAAGAACGTCATCCTCACCGTGCAGACCTCGAACCTGCCGCGCGTGCCGGACGAGGACAAGGTGCGCATCGAAGGGCTGAGCGAGCTGTTCTACCGGGTGATCGTCACCTTCGGCTACGTCGAGACGCCCAATATCCCCAAGGCGCTGGGGCTGGCGCGAAAACTCGGCTGGAAGTTCGACATCATGTCGACCTCGTTCTTCCTCTCCCGCCGCTCGCTCAAGCCATCGGTGAAGGGCGGCATGCCGTTCTGGGCCGACCGGATTTTCATCGCGCTCGCCAAGAATGCGTCCGACGCGACCGAATATTTCCACATCCCGACCGGGCGGGTGGTCGAGATCGGCACCCAGGTGACGATCTAGGTCGCGAGCGCCACGGCGCGCCGTTCGACCCGGATCGACAGGAAGGCGATGGCGGCGGCGATGGTGCTGCAGATCACCCCCACCACCGGCAGCAGGGCATAGTCGAGGCCGCCCGCGAGCAGCACCGCGCCCAATGCGGCGCCCGAGGCGATGCCGATGTTGTAGGCGGTCGATACCATGGTCGAGGCGAGACGCGGCGCGGCGCGGGCCCCGTTGAGGATGCGCAGCTGCACCGGTGTCGAAAAGCCGAAGCCGAAGAACGACGTGAAGAACAGCATCGCCGCTGCGCTCAGCGGATGATGGACAGCCGGCAGCAGCAGCACGAAACAGGCGATCTGGCCGCAAAAGACCAGCTGCAGCGTGCGCCCGATATCGCGGTCCGCCCCCTTGCCGCCCAGCCAGATGCCGGCCACCGCGCCGGCGCCGCCGAGCAGTAGATAGAGCGGTACGCCCGCGACGGGATCGATGCCGGTGACGTTGACCAGGATCGCCACCTGGAAGGTGCCGAAGGCCAGCTGGCCGATCATGGTGATGGCGATGGCGATGTAGGAGCAGAGCACTTCCTGGCGGATGAGCTGGCGGGCCTGCAGCGCCAGCGGCGCGTCGGCCTCGTGCTCGCCTGCCGTTTTGCCCGGCAGGGTGAGGAAGACGGCGAGCACGGCGAGCAGCGCCATCAGGGCGATGCAGACGAAGGCCACGCGCCAGCCAAAGGCGTTGCCGATGGCGGTGCCGGCGGGAAGGCCGAGGATGTTGGCGACGGTGATGCCGCCGACGAAGAGCGAGAGCGCGGCGCCACGCCGTTCGGCCGGCACCGACTGCGCCACCGCGACGCTGGCGACGCCGAAGAACACGCCGTGGCCGCAGGCCGAGACGAGGCGCGCCGCGAGCAGCAGCCCGTAGCTCGGCGCCAGGGCGCAGAGCAGTTGGCCGAGGGCGAAGATCGCCAGTACGCCCAGGATGGAAAGCTTCAGCGGCAGGCGGCCGGTGAGGAGGCCGAGCGCCGGACCGCCGACCGCAACGCCTGCGGCGTAGCCGGTGACGAGCAGGCCGGCGGTCGGCACGCTGACGCCGAGGTCATGCGACACCGGCAGCAGGATGCCGGAAATGATGAACTCGGTGGTGCCGATCGAAAAGGCGGCGAGGGCGAGGGCGAAGACGGCGATCGGCATGTTCGACTCTTGGGCCGCCGCGGCGGCGATCACGGGCGCGCGACAAGATCACGCGGCAACACGGGCGGCAAGTCAGGGCAGGGCCGGCTGGCCGCCGCGGCGTTCCATCGACCAGGAGGCGAGGGCGATCACCAAAGCGAGCAGCGACACCACCACGCCGATCCAGGGCAGGCTGGTGTAGCCGAAGCCGTGGTCGAGGACGAGCGAGCCGATGGTGGCGCCCAGCGCGATGCCGACATTGAAGGCTGCCGGCACGAGCGGGGAGGCGAGATTGGGGGCATCGACCGTCGCACGCAGGATACGGGCCTGTGCCGGGGCGCCGAAGCCGAAGGCGAGGCCGCCCCAGACGAAAATCGCGATGCCCATGGGGATGGGCGCACGGATCACCAGCGCAATGACGGCGTAGATCGCGGCGTTGAGGAGCAGCACGGCGAGCAGGGTCGGCATCAGCCGCCAGTCGGCCAGCCGTCCGCCGAGCAGCACGCCCACGGTCGAGCCGAGCCCGAACAGCAGCAGCAGCCAGGGGACGGCGCCTTCGGCCACGCCGGTCACCTCGGTCAGCAGCGGCGCGATGTAGGTGAAGAGCGAAAACTGGCCGATCATGGCGACGACGATCACGGCGAACGACATGAACACCGCCTGCCGGCCCAGCACGCCGACCTCCTGCGCGAGGCGTGGGCGCGGGGCACTGGCGGCCTGCCGCATCGTCGGCACGGCGATGGCGAGGCCGAGCCAGCCGAGCAGCACGAGGATGCCGACGGCCCAGAAGGTTGCGCGCCAGCCGAAGGTGTTGCCGATGGCGGTGCCGGCCGGAACGCCGAGAATGTTGGCGACGGTGATGCCGGCCAGCAGCAGGGCGACGGCGCTGCCACGGCGCTCGGGCGGCACGAGGCCGATGGCGACGATCGCCGCGACGCCGAAAAAGGCGCCGTGGGCGAAGGCGAGCACGACCCGCACCGCGGCGAGCGCCGCGAAATTCGGCGCCAGTGCACAGGCCGCCTGGCCGATGACGAAGACGGCGACCAGCACGAGCAGCGTCCGCTTGCGTTCGAAGCGGCCGAGCGCCATGGCGGTCAGCGGTCCGCCGATGGCGATGCCGAGGGCGTAGAGGGTGATGAGGTAGCCCGCATCGGGGATGGTGATGCCGAGATCGCCCGCCACGTCGGGCAGGAGGCCGGCGATGACGAATTCGTTGGTGCCGATGCCGAAAGCGGCGAAGAACAGGGCAAACAGCGGCAAAGACATGGGTGTTCCCGCCGAACCGGCGAGCCTCGAACAGACCGCAATGCAGGAATGCGCTTCCTTGCCACGACTCGAAGCGGCAAACAAGGCGACGCCGGATCCGCGCCGACGGACGGCGGGAATCCCATCTGCTCGGATGCTTGTGACTCGCGGCCCGCCGGGCAGCGTGTTTTGATTGAAAGCGGCCCCGGGCTGGCGGATACTTGCGAACGGCGGGACCTCAGGAGGGCGAGATGGCCGATACGATCGTGGTGGGACGCATGAGTTCGGGGCTGACGGCGCTGCGCGGCGTGCTGCTGCTGATCCTTGGCCTGGTGGCGCTGTTCGCGCCCGCTCCGACCCTGATCTGGCTGGTCTGGCTGGGCGGCGCGATGTTCCTCGTCGACGGCGTCCTTGGCCTCTGGAGCCTCACCTTCGGCAAGGCCAAGACCGGCAATTTCTGGTTCGACGTGGCGCGCAACATCCTTTCGGTGATCGTCGGCGTGCTGCTGCTGGTCAGCTGGATCGCCGGCCTCGCCTTCGTGACCTTCATGATCTACGTCGCCGCGATCCAGGCGATCATCGTCGGCGTGATGGAGCTGGTCTTCGTATTCCGTGCCCGGCAGGCGTTTCGCGAGGTCTGGCCGGTGGCGCTGGCCGGCATCGTCTACCTGCTCTTCGGCATCATGCTGGTGTTCTATCCGATCGAGAGCGCCGTCTCGCTGGTGATGATCGGCGGCGCCTTCGCCATCCTCTTCGCTATCGGCCTCTTCGCCCTGGCGTGGCGGTTGCACAAGGCGGGGATGTAGGCGTCGCCGGCCGCAGGCGAGCGGTCGCCCGGGGCTCGAGGCGCTTGGACAAGATATAGCCCTGAGCCTGTCGGTGGCCGGTTCCCGGTCAGCGCACCGCCCGCTGCGACGACTCGTCACAAGCCCGCCGCAGTGGTGTATGCATTTGCGCGCGAATACTCACAGGGGACGCTGAGAATGAACGCCAGAAATCTTGTGGTGCCGGCCGCGCTGACCCTCGGGCTGCTGCTGGCGGCGTGCGACAAGAAGGACGCCGCGCCCGCCAGCACCACGACGACCACCACCTCGACCACCGCCGCCGAGGCCAATCCGGCCACGCCGACCGCCGCTCCGGGCAATGCGACGGCGCCGACGAGCTCGGCGCCGGCAAGCAGCGAGGCAGCGACGCCTGACGCTGCCCCATCTGCGCCGGCGGCGGAAACACCGGCTGCCGCTCCCGCTGCTTCGGCCACGCCGCCGGCCGCTTCGGACAGCGCTCCCACGGCAGCTGCCGCGCCGCCGGCCAACTCGATGATGGCCATGAAGCCCGGCATGTCGATGATGTCGGCGAAACCCGCCGCCGAGGCCACGCCGCAGCCTGCCGGCGCCGATGCGGCAACGCCCGCTGCGGCCACTGCCGCCGCTCCGCCTGCTGTCGCGCAGGCGCCCGCCTCCACCACGACCACGACGACGGCGACCGACGCCACGCCGGCATCCCCGGCCACGCCGCCCGATTTCGGTCATGCGGATACCGACCTCGACGCCAAGATCGCTTTCGATGAGGCCAAGAAGATCTGGCCCAGCCTGACGCAGGACCAGTTCAACGCCTACGACACCGACAAGAGCGGCGCCCTCTCGGCAGACGAATACAACGCCATGGTGAAAAATCCGCCGAAGTGAAGCACCGGCGGCGGTCTTGACGCCCTCGCGTGTTCATGATTTGTTCCGTGCGACGAGAGGGACCGATCATGCCGAGCATCCGTGGTGAATTCGATGTCGAGACGCTGCCGCAGCCGCCGGAGGCGAAGCCGGAATTCGCCGCCGTGGCGCGGCTGTTGCTCGATAAGCGCTTCCACGGTCCGCTCGAGGCGGTGAGCCGTGGCCAGATGCTGGCGGTCGGCGGCGAGGCCGGATGGGGGGTCTATGTGGCGATCGAGCGGGTCGAGGGGACTCTCGAGGGGCGGCGAGGCGCCTTCGTGCTCTACCACAACGGCGTCATGACGCCGGCCGACGGGCAGCATCTCGAAGTGCGCGTTGCCCCGCTGTCCGGAACCGGGGGCCTTGCCGGTCTCTCCGGGCACATGGCCATCGACATCGTCGACGGTCGGCATTTTTACACCTTCGACTACGCGCTTGGCTGAGGCTGGCCGGCCGTTGCTGCAAACAGCGCGATCGCGGCGGCATTGGAGACATTGAGCGATTTGATCGGTCCTGGCATGTCCAGCCGGACCATCTCGTCGCAGAGCTCCCGGGTCTTCTGGCGCAGCCCCTTGCCTTCGGCGCCGAGCACGATGGCGAGCGGGCCGGCATTCGGGCGCGGGCGCAGCAGGGCAGGGGCCGCCGAATCGAAGCCGAGCACGGTGAGCCCGCGGCGCTTCAGGGTTTCGAGCGCCTCGGCGAGATTGCGCACCTCGATCAGCGGCACGAGGTCGAGGGCGCCCGAGGCCGCTTTGGCCATGACCCCGGTTTCGCGTGGCGCATAGCGCGCCGTGGTCAACACGGCGTCGGCGCCAAAGGCGCAGGCCGTGCGCAGGATCGCCCCGACATTGTGCGGATCGGTGACCTGGTCGAGCACGACCAGCAGTTTCGGCGCCGCGATGTCGCCGAGGCCGAAGCGCGCGACCGGATCGACCTCGAGCGCGACACCCTGGTGCACCGCCTCGGCGCCGAGCAGCCGGTCGAGCTCCCGCGGCACCGTCTCGCGCACCGGCACGCCCTTGACCTCGCCGGTCTCGCGCAGTCGCATGAGCGCATTGGGCGTCGCCAGAAGTTCGCGCTTGAGCCGCAGCGGATTGTCGAGCGCCGCGCGCACGGTGTGGAGGCCGTAAAGATAGACCGGCCCGGCGTCGGGATCGTGCTTCGGGCGGGGCGGGAACTTGTTGCGGCTCATGCGCCCTCGGTACCTGCTCGCTGGGCGAGCGGCAAGGCCGGTGGCGGTGGATGTTGAAAAAGGGAGGCTGGTGGAGGGGGCTGGATTCGAACCAGCGTACGCTAAGCGAGCAGATTTACAGTCTGCCGGATTTAACCACTCTCCCACCCCTCCGTGCCGACCGAACGCGCGTCCGGCAAGAGATGCCGCCAGCCGGTGGCTGAAAGCGACAGCGCGCCGGGAGGGGCGCGCCGTGGCGGGGTTTATGGTGGGCTCGGCAAAGTGTGTCAACAGCAAATCGGCATCGGCCAACAGCCCGGGCTGCCGGCCGATCTCAGGGGCCGGCCGCGCCGGCGCCGATGCGGGCCGAACCCCGCGCCGGCTCAGGCGACGGCAGGGCGGCGCAGCGCCGGCAGCACCCAGAGCGCCGCCGCCACCACGAGTACCAGCGCCATGACGGCGAGGGTGAAGTAGTCGCTCGGAGCGGGCTTCAGCACCATGTCGCAGACCACGACGAAAAGCAGCACCAGATCGAATTTCGCGAGGGTCAGGATCTCGCGCGAGATAGCGACGGTTTCGGCCGTCACCGCTCCCGCGGCTTCGACCTTCTTGGCGCGCGGGGTGAGGGCGAGCACGCCCAGGGCGATGGTGATGACCATGCCGACGAGGCCGAGGCTGATCCAGAGCGCGCTCCACAGGCCACCCAGGGTGGCGGCGACGATGCCGAGCAGGGCGGTGGCGATGCTCGCCGGCGTGTAGATGCGCTCGGCCGCCCAGCCAACCTGCTGCACCACTGCGACCATCTCGGCGTCGTTGCGTGCGCGCATCGCCTTGACGCCGAACATGACCATGATGAAGGCGCCGCCGATCCAGATGATCGCGGTGCTGACGTGAAGAAATTTGAAGGCGGTGTACCAGTCCATGTTCTCCCCCTCTCGACCGATGCGGGATATACTTTAGCAAATCCCGCGCCGCAGCGCGACAGTCGAGAGAAAGACTTCACCGGCGTGGTTATGGACTATCGTCCGGTGGCCGCGGTCGCTTGTCCCGCCGGGACGATGGGCAACGGATCAAGGCTCGGCCAGCCATCCGCGCTCCAGCGGATCGGCGCGATCTCGAGCTTGGATTTCCCCAGATCATCGCCGTCGTAATAGTGGTAGACGAGCATCTCCTCGCCGTGCGGGCCGGCGAACGGCTCCTGCCCGCCGGGGCCGATGAAGCGCCCGGTCGTGCGCTGGAGCTGCGTGGCATAGCCCTTCAGCATCGGCCGGCCCTGCCGGTCGAGATACGGCCCGGTGACGGTGTCCGCGCGGCCCACCATGATGCGATAGGTACTGGAACTGCCGGCACAGCAACGGTCGTAGGACACGAAGAGATAATACTTGCCGTCATGCGCCAGCAGCGCCGATGCCTCGATCGCGCCGCCGGAGCGGCTGGCGAGCCCGACCGGCTTTGCGTCGGCCTTCGTCTTGCCGGTCTCGGGATCGAGCTCCACCAGCTTGATGCCGTCCCAATACGAGCCGTAGGAGAGCCACGCCCTGCCGTCGGCGGTGTCGATGCGAAAGGGGTCGATGGCGTTGAATTTATCGGAAATGCCGCTCTTGAGGACGAGGCCCTGGTCGGTCCAGCCGTCGCCGGGGTGGGCGGGATCGAGATGCGACGTGGTCATCAGCCCGATGGCCGAAAGGTTCATGCCGAAGATCGAGGCGGCATAGTAGAGGAAATAGCTGCTGCCATGCCGCGAGACGGTCGGCGCCCAGAGGTTTGGCGGCTTGACGCCCAATGTCGGCTGCACCCAGGCGGGAAGACCTTTGCCGATCGCGCCGGCATCCTTCCAGGCAACCCCGTCGGTCGAGGTCTTGGCGCGGATGGCGCCGCGATAGATGCCGCCCTCCTGGCCGGTGTAGTAGGCCACATAGGTGCCGTCGACGACGATCATCGTCGGATCGTGGATGCCGAGGTCGCCGGAAAGCACCGGCTGCGTTGGGGAGGCGGCGAGGGCAGGGGCGGCGAACAGCAACGCGACCGCAACCCGCGCCGTTCGGTGTCCGCCAAAGATCCGCCGGGCCGCTGCCGCGTTTCCCGGCAATGACCCCAGAGGAAAGGGCGGCAGCGCGGCAAAGGGGAGTTGTGCGGACGATTCCTGTCGCCCGGACGAGAATGACTCGCGCCAGTGGAGGCAACCAGCCGGCGATTCCCGGAGATTTTTGCCTGGCAGGGGCAGCAGGACTTGAACCCGCGACCCTCGGTTTTGGAGACCGATGCTCTACCAACTGAGCTATACCCCTTCAGGCGAAGGCCACCTCTAATTGCAAAGGCGGACGGGTGCAAGGGGGCGGGCGGTCTGGAGCGGGTAGCGGGAATCGAACCCGCATATTCAGCTTGGAAGGCTGCTGCTCTACCACTGAGCTATACCCGCACCGCCCGATACTTCCGTCTAGACGGAACGGGGGTCCGGCGTCAACGCGCGGCCTACAGCATCCCCATCGCCCAGGCGGCGGCGGTGCCCAGCAGGACAAGCGCCATGACCGCCGTCATCAGCCGGACGAGGGCACCTTCCATCTGCGACTCCTGCCATTGCCTGACCATCGGTCAGCATTGCCGGCCTGGTGGTTAATGGCGAGGAAACGGCGGGCTTGGGAGAATCGCCTAGGCTGTAGTGACGATTTAGGTTTTGGGATTCCTATTTGGCTGCAAATCAGATTCAACGCTGGCTTTTGGGGGCTGGCGATGGACGGCGAGGTTCTGCGGGACGATCAGTGGGAAAAGGTGAAGCCGTTTGTGCCGGGCGGGCGCAAAGGCAAGCGGGGCCCGCGCAGCGATGGGCGTCGGTTCTTTGATGCTTTGTTGTGGATGGCGCGCTCGGGCGGGCGCTGGCGCGACCTGCCTCAGGACCGCTTCGGTCCCTACCAGACGGTCAAGCGGCGCTATTACCGCTGGATCGAAATGGGTGTGTTCGACCGGCTGTTCGCGGCGGTGGCGATCGATCCCGACCTGGAATGGCTGTCGGTGGATGCCACGGTGATCCGGGCCCAAGCCCAGGCGGCGGGGGCGCGGCGAAAAAGGGGGGAGCGCAAGCCCAGGCTCTCGGTCGCTCCCGCGGCGGCTTCGGCACCAAGCTGCATGCCGTCGTAGATGCCCTCGGACTGCCGGTTCGCTTCGCCCTGGGGCCCGGCCAGCAGAACGATATGGCGCCGGCCTGCGATCTGGTCACCGGCCTGGCCTCCGGCAAGGTGCTCGCGGATCGCGCCTACGATGCCGACAGCCTGCACGACACCATCCTGAAAGAAGGCGGCGAACCGGTCATTCCGCCCCGCCGCCACCGCAGATACCAGCACCTTTACGACAAAATCGCCTATCGCCAGCGCTGGGGTATCGAGGGCTTCTTCGCCAGGCTCAAGCAATGGCGCCGCATCGCCACCAGATACGACAAGCTCGCCTCAAACTTCCTAGGTTTCGTCAAAATCGCCGCAATCATGCTCTGGCTTAAATAGTTAAATCGTCACTACAG